>DATDBV010000276.1:0-12426 GCA_036524715.1 Nakamurella sp.
TGGGCCAACCGCCACGTGGTCTCGATCGTCCCCCGGTGGTCGTCCGGCACCCCCCGCCGCAGCAACTGGGCGCGTCGCCGCCGGAACAGGTGCAGGTAGTGCGCCGGATCCATGCCCGTCTGCACGATGTAGCCCGCGGCCTGGCTGATGGCCAATGGCAGGTAGCCGAGGGCGGCTACCAGCTCGGCGTCCACCACGACATCGGCGCCGATGCCTTCCTGCAACAGCCGGCGGGCGTCACCCGCCGACATCATGTCGACCGGTACCACCTCGGCCAGGTGTCGCCAGTCCGGGTTCAACGAGGTGATCAGGACATCGACCGACCCGGACGGGAGGTATCCACGCAGCTGACCGACGGACGCCGCGTTGTCGAAGATCAGCAGCACGCTGCGCCCGTCCAGCCGCCGCCACAACGTGTTCAGATTCGGTTGGCGCTCGGCCGGGAGGTCACACCCGATCCGATCGGCCAGCTTCTCCAGTCCGGCGGCCAAGGTGGCCTCATCCGTGGCGTCCACCCACCAGACGTATTCGTAGGCGGCGCGCTGCCGATACGCGTACTCCAGGGCGAGCGTGCTCTTGCCCGCACCGACCAGCCCCCACAGTGCGACTCGTCCGTGGCCCGGCGCGTCCGGACGGACCCGGAAACCGGACAGGATGGCCTGCAGTTCCGCCGACCGGCCCACGAAACGCTCATTGCGCGGCAGGAGATTGTCCATGCTCTGGACCTGGGGTCGCGGACGCAGCTCCGCATCCTGATGCAGGATCCGCATGTGCATCTGGCGCAGCGCCTCGCCCGGATCCTGGCCGAGCTGGTCGGCCAGCGCCTCGCGGATGCGCTCATAGCACTCGACCGCGCCCTGCTGGTCCCCGTTGCCGCTCAGTGCCCACATCAGCATCTCGGCCATCCGCTCGCGCAGCGGATGGGCGACGAGACGGTCCTTCAGCACGTCGATCAGTTCATCGCGCTGCCCCTCGCCGCGGATCACCGCGTTGGCCCACTCCTCCACCGTCGCCAGGTGCAGCTCGACAAGGTTTCGCACCTCGGCCTCGGGGACGACGTCATGCAGGGCATCCTCGAATCCCGGACTCCACTCGTGCATCGCCGTGGAGAGTTCGATCATGGCCGTCGACCAGTCCTGGATCCGGGCGGCCTCCCGACCCCGGCTGAGGTGCTTTCGGGCCAGAAGCAGGTCGCACTCCTCATCGTCGAGATTGAGCCGATAGCCCCGCCCGACGGTTTCCAGTCGATCACCATCCAGATCCCGGCGCCACGTCGCCACATTCTTTTCGATGAGATTTCGAGCGGTGGGTGGCGGTTTTTCCCACAGACGTCCGACCAGTGCGTCCTTGGACACCACATGATTGGCGTCCAGCGCGAGAATCGTTAGCAGCGCTCGGGGTCTCGTTGCGCCAGCGCGGGGCCCGATCAGCACATCTCCTCGACGCACCTCCAGGTGCCCGAGGACACGAAGCCAGAAACTCGTGTCAGTCATCCGTCACCGCACAGATCAGATCGGTCCGAAGCAAGCCTAGCGCGAGCGCGACCCACCTTTCCCCCGCTGCCTCCTGAATTGATTATCAGTTCTGTCGCGATCACGCGAGTGAAATTCGGGTTTCGCCGGACCGTCTTGGCAAGGTGGCGGGCTGGTGGCGGGCGACGACAACCCGATCCGGCGCCATCGCCGGCCAGCGCCGTCGTTGATCAGATGACGTGAGCATTCAGATGCTCTGAACATCTGTTAGGCTGGCGGGCAGAGCGGACGGAGGCCGGCGGTGGTGCGGTTGACCCGGGTCCAACAGCAGCTGCGCACCCGCGCCGCCGTGCTCGCGGCCGCGCACCGCGAGTTCGCCGAGCACGGGTACGCCCACGCGAAGGTCGACCGCATCGCCGCACGGGCCGACCTGACCCGGGGCTCGGTGTACTCGAACTTTCCCGGCAAGCGGGCGCTGTACCTCGCGGTGCTCGTCGACCTGATCGAACGCGCCCCCGACTCGGGCGCTCGGCGGGACGGACCGACATCACCGGCCGGCGCGGCCGGTGCTTTCGCCCGCACCTGGCTCTGCCGGCTGCCGCTGGCCGGCGATCCGGCCCCGGACGGTCGGCTGCGGCTCCGGTCACTCACCGGGTTGCTGGACGACGACCACCTGCGACCCGCCCTGGCCCAGGTGGCCGAACTGGAGGCACTTCTGCTCGGCCTCGTCCTGGAGGCGAACGAATCGGCTCCCCACCGGGTCCGGGCGGCTCGGCTGATCCTCACCACGCTGCACGGGGCGGCCGCCCTGGCCGAGACCGCTCCAGGCTTCGGCGATCCCTTCGACGTGATCCGCGCCTGCGAGCACCTGGCCGACCTCGACCTCGACGATTCCTGGGACCCCCCGCACGCTGCCCATGTGCGTCCGGCCAGGGTCACCGACGAGCCGTGGACACCGCCCACCGACCTGGGCGACGTACTGACCGGCCATCGGCCGGACCTGAACCGCGACGGAGTGATCACCGTGCTGGGCGCCCACCGGCTCGGCGCCGCGGCGGACGCGGTTCGCGCATCCGGTCCCGGCGACCGGGTGACGATCGTCCCCGTCACCGACGATCCGGACGAGACGGGGTGCCTCGTCCGCGCGCGGCTCGCGGACCTGGTCCGATGCCTGCGCGGGTCGGTCGGCGCCGACCCGTGGCCGGGGCTACGGCTCGTTCTGGACGACCACCAGATGCTGACCGGCGCCCTCGGGATCACGACCGTCGGCGACGACACCGAGGTGGCCGTCCGCATCCGCGCCGGCCGGATCGCCGTCCGGGCGACCGGTCGCGGGGCCGGCCTGGCCGCCGCGGTCGCGGACCCCGACGGCCGCCGGGAGGAAGGAACACGATGATCAGCACCCGCACCGACCTGCTCGTCCTGCACACCCTGCGCTGCATGGGCTTCTCCAGCCTCGAATCGATCGGCGCGGCAACCGGAATGGCCGTCGACGCGGTGGAGTCCGAACTGATCGATCTGGCCGTCGCCGGGCTGATCATCCGGACGTCCGGGCCGTTCAGCGGTTGGGGGCTCACCGACGACGGCAAGGCCGCCGACGAACGCCATGTCGCCGACGAACTCGAGGTGACCGGAGCGCGCCCGACGGTGACCGAAGCCTTCGACCGCTTCGGCCCGCTCAACCCGCAGCTGCTCGACGCCTGCACCCGGTGGCAGACCCGACGCCTGGGCAGCGCCACCGTGACCAACGATCATTCCGACAGCGTCTACGACGCCAAGATTCTCGACCAATTCGCGAGCCTGCACCGACGCATCACGCCGGTCTGCGACGGCATGACCGCCGCCCTGGGACGGTTCGGTCGCTACCGGCCACGGCTGGCCGACGCGCTGGCCCGGGCCGAGTCCGGGGAGCTGCGGTACGTGACCGATGACACCGCGTCCTACCACGCGGTCTGGTTCCAGTTGCACGAGGACCTGCTGGTCACCCTCGGCCGAACCCGGTGGAGCGGTGACGAATCGAGACCTTGCTAGCGTGCGGCGTGCGCATCACCGCCGGACGACTGCTCACCGCCGGCGACCTGGCGGCCACCTTCCTGTTCGCCGTCGAGGGCGCGATCATCGCCCGCTACGTCGACCTGGACGTCTTCGGCATCCTGGTCATCGGCTTCGTCAGCGCGCTGGTCGGCGGGATCATCCGCGACCTGCTGATCGGATACACCCCGCCGGCGACGCTGCGCAGCGCGGTATACCCCCTCACCGCGTTCGCCGGCGCCGGCCTGGTCATCGCCCTGGACCGGGTGATCGAGCAGATCCCGCCGGCGCTGCTGCAGTTCACCGACGCCGCCGGATTGGCCCTGTTCGCGGTGGTCGGCGCGACCAAGGCCGTCGAATTCAAGATCAACGGATTCGTCGCCACGCTGCTCGGCGCGGTGTCCGCGGTCGGCGGCGGCGTCAGCCGGGACCTGCTGCTGAACCTGGTACCCGGCATCCTCCGGCAGGACATCTACGCGGTCGCCGCGCTGGCCGGCGCGGCCGCCACCGTGCTCGCCCTGCATTGGAGGATGCCCCGGGCCGCGGCCATGAGTCTGGGCTTCGCGGTCTGCTTCCTGCTCCGGATCGTCAGCTTCTGGCAGGGTTGGCACCTCCCGCGACTGTGAGCGCGGTCGGCGCCGGTCAGCTCCGACCTGCCCCCGAAGCCAGGCGCAGCTCCACTCGCTCGGCCACCGCCAGGAGATAGGGCACGCGATCGACGCGGGCCCGGGCGTTGGGCGAGTCGGGCCCGTGCCGGGCGATCGCCTCCGCAATCCGGTAGGTGACCGTCATCCGCCGCCCACCGGGGCCGACCGTCTGGTCCGCGTAGGTCAACGCGTCCGACACCGCGGAGTCCTCGAACGCGAACTCGGCCATCATGTCGGCGAACCCACGCTCGACCGGCACGAACCGGGCCCCCGAGTGGTGCGCCACCAGGGCAACCAGCCGGGCGTCCCACCCCTCGCGGCGCAGGTACAGGGCGCCGTCCAGCGGATGGAAGCCCGTCTGCCGGATCGCCGGCGAGTATCCGATGTCGTGCAGCCAGGCGGCTGCGACCAGCACCGGGCGATCGGCCTCGGGCACCGTCACCGCCACCTCACCGGCCCGCCGGGCCACGCCCTGGGTGTGCTGCCAACGCTCGATCAGCGGCTTGCGCAACAGCCGTTTGGCCAACCCGCGGGCCACCGGCACCGGTGCGGAATCCTCGGACTTCACAAGCGGTCATCATGGTCCACCCGGGTGAACAGCCGGCAAATCACTCGCACATCCTGGCTTCGGTCGACGGGATAGCCTCTGCGGGAACCGCCAGTGGACGAGGAGGTCGAATGGACGTCGGGATCGGGCTGCCGAACGTGGTGCGCGGGGTCGATCGAGCGGGGATCGTCGAGTGGGCCAGGCGCGCCGAAGGGGCGGGCTTCGCATCGCTCGGCACCCTCGACCGGATCGTCTTCCCGAACTACGAGTCCCTGATCGCGCTGGCCGCGGCCGCCGCGGTCACCGAACGGGTCCGGCTGGTCACCGACATCCTGATCGCTCCCCTGCGCCCGAACGCCGCGTTGCTGGCCAAGCAGGTCGCCACGATCGACAGCCTGTCGCGGGGTCGGATGGTGCTGGGTCTGTCGGTCGGCGGCCGGCCCGATGACTTCGCCGTCAGCGGCGTCGACCCGGCCGGCCGGGGCCGGATCTTCGACCGCCAACTGGAGGCGATGACCGCGATCTGGGCGGGCGAGCGGGGCGTCGGCCCGGCGCCGTACCGCGGTTCGCGGCCGCAGCTGCTGATCGGTGGGACGCAGCCGCGCTCGTTCGAGCGGGTCGCCCGGTACGCCGACGGATGGACCATCGGCGGCGGCGGTCCCGACGCGTTCGCGGCCTTGTTGCCCGCGGTACGCGGGGCCTGGGCTGCGGCCGGCCGCGAGGGTGCCCCCCGGACGATGGCCCTGGGGTATTTCGCCCTGGGCGACGACGCGACCGACCAGGCGAGCCGAACGCTGGGCGACTATTACGGTTTTGCGGGCCCATACGCGGAGCGGGTCATCGCGGGCGCCCTCACCGACACGGCCGCGATCCGCTCCGTCATCGACGCCTACGCCGCGGCCGGCGCCGACGAGGTCATCCTGTTTCCGACGTCCGCCGACCCCGCGCAAGTGGATCTGCTGGCGCAGGCGGTCTTCGGCTGAGAGATCCGGCTCCGGAGCGCAGGCATTCGGTGGAGCCGAGGGATCCGCTGCCGCAGGTGGCACACCCGGCCAAGTTCGGCCGATGGGTGCATACCGCTGGAGCACAGGCACGCTGCGCACCGGCCGGTGGTGCATCGGCGCTCCGGCGACGACCATGGTCGTCGGCGGGCCGATCCGCCGAGGACCGAGGAGGTACCCGCGGTGACCATCGACGCACCCGAACCCGACGGCACGGCGTACTTCGAGGTCGACAGGTCCGCCCGGATCGTCGCCGACAGCTTTCGCGACACCACCGACCCGCGGCTCAAGCAGATCCTGCAGTCCCTGACCCAGCACCTGCATGCCTTCGTCAAGGATGTGCGGCCGTCGACCGACGAGTGGGCGGCCGCTGTCGCGTTCCTGACCGCGACCGGCCAGAAGTGCGATGCGGTTCGTCAGGAGTTCATCCTGCTGTCCGACGTGCTGGGGGTGTCGATGCTGGTGGAATCGCTCGCCGACAACGCCGGCGAGCAGCTCACCCAGGCGACCGTGGAGGGGCCGTTCCACATGGTCGCCTCCCCGTTGCGGGAACTCGGCGACGACATCAACGTCTCCGGCGAGCCGGGCGAGCCGTGCCTGATCACCGGCCGGGTCGTCGACCAGGACGGCGTACCGGTGCCCGGCGCCACCGTCGACGTGTGGCAGGCCAACTCCCGGGGCTTCTACGACGTGCAGCGGCCCGACGAGATGCCGCAGGGTGAGCTGCGCGGCCTGTTCACCACCGACGCCGACGGCCGGTTCCATTTCCAGTCGATCGTCCCCGCCCACTACCCCATCCCCACCGACGGACCGGTCGGCGATCTGCTCCGCGCGACGGGCCGGCACGGGTTCCGGCCCGCCCACGTCCATTTCGAGATCGCCGCCCCGGGGATGCGCACCCTGACCACGCACATCTTCGTCACGGGCAGCCCGTACCTGGAATCCGACGCCGTCTTCGGCGTCAAGAAGAGCCTGATCGTCGACTTCGCCCAGATCGACGACCCGGCCCGGGCGGCTGCGGCCGGCCTGCCGAACCCCTTCCGCCACGCGGATTTTCCAGTGGTGCTGCATCGTGAAGCGCACCCGTGACGACGATCCGGCAGCTGCTCGCCTGCCGGGTGCTCACCGGCCTCGGCTCGCGGCACGACATCCCCGCCGAAGTCGAGCGCATCGACTCCCGGCGGGTGCTGCTCGTGTCCACCCCGTCGGCCGGGGCGGCCGCCGACGAGCTGGCGCAGGCACTCGGCATCCGGCTCGTCGCCCGGTTCGACCGGCCCGCGGTGCACACCCCGGTTGCGGTGACGGTTCAGGCGATGCAGCAGGTGAGGCAGGCATCGGCCGATGCGGTTGTCGCCATCGGCGGCGGGTCGGCCATCGGACTGGCCAAGGCGGTGTCGGCGCGGTCGGGCATGCCGCAGATCGCCGTGCCCACCACCTATGCGGGCTCGGAGGTGACCGGGGTGCTGGGCGAGACGGAGAACGGGGTGAAGGCGACCCGCCGCGACCCGGCCCTGGCCCCCGGCACGGTCGTGTACGACGCCGAGCTGACGGTCAGCATGCCGGCAGGTCTCACCCGAACCAGCGGGCTCAACGCCCTCGCGCACGCGGTCGAGGCGCTGTGGGCGCCCGACGCGACGGCATTGACCGACGCGATGGCCACCGAGGCGTTCGACCTGTTCCTGCGCCACCTGCCGGACGTGCTGGCCGACCCGGCGGACCTCGCCGGCCGCGAACGGCTCCAGTCAGCCGGGTGGCTGGCCGGCCTGTGCCTGGCGCAGACCCGGATGGGGCTGCATCACCAGCTGGCGCACGCGCTGGGCGGCACGTTCGACCTGCCGCACGCGGAGCTGCACGCGATGCTGCTCCCGCACGTCATGGCGTTCAACCTGCCGTTCGCGCCGGCGACCGCCGCCCGGTTGGTTCGAGCGAGCGGTGCCGATCCGGTCGCCGCAGTGGCCGAGATCGCCCGCGGCTACGATGGTCCCACCACCCTGGAGGCGCTCGGGGTACCCCGGGAGGGGTTGCGGGACGTGGCCGAGCGGGTGGCCGCTGCACCCTATCCGAACCCGCGGACCTTCGACGCCGACGAACTTGCCGAGCTGCTCGATGCGGTGTGGCGTTGACACTCGCTCGGACCCGGGGCCGGCGACACTGCCCGACCGCGATCACAGCAATCCGCGCGCGGCCTGCAGCCCGGCGCGGTGTTGCGTCGCCCATTCGGTCGTCGTCCCGGTGAACTCGTCGATCGGCTGGTCGGCCGCGGCGAGCAGGAACCCGATCAGCACCCGAACCGCCGCCCGCGGGCCCGGATCGCGCACCGACAGCACCCGCTCCCCCTCCTGCACCTGGTGGTCACCGGTCGCCCGGACGGACCAGGCCCAGGTCGACCCGGTCCATCGCACGCCGACGGTGCCCGCCCCGTCCGCGCCGTGGACGGTGACGACGAGGTGATCGGAGTCGGGCATAGGGGCGACCCTGCACCCGCCGGCCGCGACTCGTCAACCCCCGACACGCGCCGACTACGCTGCGCAGTCGTCGATACTCGTTGCAGTCGGCAGACTCTCGGTGGCCACGCAGCGACAGCTCACCGATCCGAGGTTCGCCCGATTGCGCCGTATCCAAGCGCGGCGACGCGTGGTGGGATCGTCTCTCATGACCGGTCTGGTTCCCGCTCGCTGTCGGGGCCGGCCGTCACCTGCGACATGCCCGACATTTCAATCGTTCTCGCGACGTCGGGCTGGCCGGACGACTGAATTTCAGCGCGTGGACATGGCTATCGCCGGCTCGACGCCCGCAGATGCGCCCGCTCGCCCTGGGCGCCGAACAGGCTGAGGAACTCGACCGCCTCGTCCCCGGCGGGCCCGAACCAGTGCGGCAGGCGGGTGTCGAATTCGACCACTTCCCCGGCGGCCAGGACCAGGTCGTGCTCGCCCAGGATCGCCCGTAGCCGCCCGTTGAGCACGTAGAGCCACTCGTAACCCTCGTGGGTCTTCAGGTGGGGCTCACGGCGGGCGCCGGCCGGGATGATCAACTTGTACGCCTGGATGCCACCGGGTCGCCGCGTCAGCGGAATCATCGTCATCTCGCCCCGGGTGACCGGACGCAGGTGGATCCGGGGATCGCCGGTGGGTGGGGCGTCGACGAGTTCGTCCAGGGTGACGCCGTACGCCTTGGCCAACGGCAGCAGGAGCTCAAGGGTTGGCTTGCGGGCGCCGGACTCCAGCCGGGACAGCGTGCTCACCGAGATGCCCGTCGTCCGGCCGAGCTCGGTCAGCGTGGTGTCCCGTTCCTGCCGCAGCGCCCGCAGCCTGGGCCCCACGTTCTGCAGTGCCTGGTCGGTGTCGTCCATGGTGCTCATCTTGCCACTTCAGCAAACAAGTTTGCCATGGATTGCGCGGTGGAGGATCGTCGTGGCCATGAACGAGCGATATGACGTGGTGGTGGTCGGCGGCGGGGCCGCCGGATTGAACGGCGCGCTGATGCTGGCGCGTTCGCGCCGGTCGGTGCTGGTGGTCGACGCGGGCGAGCCGCGGAACGCACCGGCGCACGGTGTGCACGGCCTGCTCGGCCGGGAGGGCATGGCTCCGTCCGCACTGTTGGCACTCGGGCGGGACGAGGTGCGTTCCTACGGAGGGGCTCTCGCGACCGGTTCGGTCGTCGAGGTCACGCGTGACGGCGACGGGTTCGGCGTGACGCCGGCCGACGGCCGGTCGGTGCGCTGCCGTCGGCTGCTGGTGACCACCGGCCTGGTGGACGAGCTGCCGGCCGTCGCCGGGTTGCCCGAGCGGTGGGGGCGGGACGTCCTGCACTGCCCCTACTGTCACGGCTGGGAGGTCCGCGATCAGGCGATCGGTGTGCTGGCCGGCGGTGCCCGCTCGGTGCACCAGGCGCTGTTGTTCCGCCAGCTCAGCGACGACGTCGTGTACTTCGCGCACGACTCGCAGACCTCGCCGGAGGAACGGATCGAGCTGGCCGCCCGTGGCATCGGCGTGATCGACGGAGTGGTGGCCGCGGTCGAGACGGACGACGACCGGCTGGCCGGAGTGCGGATGGCGGACGGAACCATCGTGGCGCGGCAGGCGCTCGCGGTGTCCACCCGGATGGTGGGACGGGCCGACTTCCTGGCCGGGGTGGGTCTGCGGGCGGTCGAGCATCCCTCGGGTGCCGGCCTCCACCTTCCGGTCGACGCGCTGGGCCGTACCGAAGTGCCCGGGGTGTGGGCGGCCGGCAACGTGGCCGACCCGTTCGCGCAGGTCGGCGCGGCGGCCGCGGCCGGGGCGTTCGCCGGCGCGCAGATCAACGCGGACCTGGTGGCCGAGGAGACGCGGGCGGCAGTCGCGGCATACTTGGCGGACGGCGATGCGGTGGCCTGACCAGGCGGGGATGATCAACCCGATTCCGTCCCCGAGTAGTCCTCGACTCCGTCCTGCGGTGCAGATCGACCCCCTCGCCAGCTCGGTCGACCGGCAGATCGGCCGCCGCCAGTCTGGCGACTAGGGTCGTCAGCCATGGCGACCCTGGTCTCGTTCCATGCGCATCCGGACGACGAATCCATCATCGTGGCCGGCACGCTCCGGCGCGCCGCTGACCAGGGGCACCGGGTCGTGCTGGTGTTCGCCACCCGGGGCGAGCTGGGTGAGGTGGAGGACGGCTTTCTCGGCCAGAATGAACCGCTCTGGCGGCGGCGGGTGGCCGAGACGATGGCTTCGGCCGAGATTCTCGGTGCGGCCCGCACCGAATTCCTCGGCTATGTCGATTCCGGGATGATGGGCGAGCCGAGCAACAACGCCGTCGACTGCTTCTGGCAGGCGCCGGTCGGCGAGGCCGCTCGGCGAGTGGCCGACATCCTGCGCGAAGAGGCCGCCGACGTGCTCACCGTCTACGACGACAACGGCTTCTACGGGCACCCCGACCACATTCAGGTGCACCGGGTCGGCACCCGCGCCGCCGAACTCGCCGGAGTGCAGCGGGTCTATCAGATGACCTTCAATCGCGAACACATGATCCGGGGCATGGTGGCGTTCGTCGAGCAGGCCCGCGCCGCCGGCATGGAGCTACCGCCGGAGGCAAGCGAGCCGCCACCGGAGAACATGGGCAAACCGGAACGCGAGATCACCGCCCGGTTCGACGTTTCCGATTTCGTCGATCACAAACGAGACTCGATGCGGGCGCACGCCAGCCAGATCGGGGAGAACCACGGCATGCTCACCATGCCCGACGAGGCGTTCCGGTACGTGTTCGGCACCGAGTGGGCCATCAGGGCCGGGCGGGGACCGGGGATCACGGAAACCGATCCGATGACCGGGATCGGCCCCTGACGACAGCTGCCGGCCGTTCGCGGTGGGCGGGCGGTCGGCGGGTCTGGCGGGACCGGCGCCGCGCGGGATGGACGTCAGTTCCCGGATTCGGGGGCCGGGGTCAGCAGGACCACCGCGAGGTCGAACTCCCGGACGGCATCGACGAGTTCGGACGCGGTCGACGGGCCGGCGGCGTCCATGACGATGCCCATCCGGTGTTCGACGTCGGCCGGGCCGTAACGCCGAAGCGCCCGCTCGACGACGTCGGCGACCGATGCCGGGTCCGCGACCAGGTCGGCGTGCATCCGTTGGCGCCGGCCGAACCGGGTGACGTCCAGAACGACGCCACCGCGGAGGTTGCGGCGCCACCGATGCTGGGTGACCACCACCAGCCGGCCGTCCAGATCGGTGAACCCGACCGGGATGTCATAGTGGTGGCCGGTCTTGCGGCCGATCACGTGCAGGATGAGCGCGGCGTCGTCCAGCAGCCGGTGCAGGGGTGAGCGCAGTGCCACCCGGACGAGCGGGTTCATCGCGGTGATGAGTCGCTGGGGCGGAACCTTGCGGTGAATGGTGGCGGTCATCTCAGGGTCTTCTCCTCGTACGGTTGATCCATGGGTTGATCCTTGAGGTCTTCTTCTCGGCCGGCCGGTTCCGACGCCCGTCGGCGCTCGGCGATCAGCATCACGGTGGTCGCAGCGGTCAACCATGCGACCGGCACCAGGTACAGCACATAGCTGAGCCACCCCTGCGGCGCGAGCGGGCCGGCCGGGTCGACCAGTGAGAACACCAGGACGGTGCACGATGCGGCGGCCGCCGCGGCGATCCAACCCAGCCACGCCGGCAGGGCATTCTCCTGCAGGCAGACCACCGCCACCGCGGTGTACATGACGGCCATCGGCAGGTTGGCCACCGTCAGCATGACGTAGCCCAGATCGGTCGCCATCGCCGCGGTCGCCGGTTCCACCCAGGTGCGATCGGGAGGATCAGAGCGATCTGCGGTGCCAGCGCCAGCACCGTCACCCCGTAGCCGGCCACGAAGGCGACCATGGTGAGCCGGCCCCGATCCGCTTCGACCCGGACGAGGTCGGAGCGCAGGCAGCCAAGGAACCACATGAAGAATGCCGCACCGACCAAGAACAGCATGGCCTGCCACAGGATCGCGGCCCGGTTCTCGGCCAGGAAGGCGGGCAGTGCTGCGGCGTCGGCGGGCCAGGGCTTGTCCAGTAGCGCGGCGACGACCCCGCACAGCAACGCCGCGTATCCGGTGAGGATCGACCACTGTCGACCGGAACTGGTCCACCAGCCGGCGCTTGAATTCGTCACGGCCATCGCCTCGTCTCATCGGCACCCCGGCCGGCGATCGGCGGATGGCTGCTGGCGACTCGGGCTCGATCGCGGTTCCGGGAACGGACTGCTTCGAGCTCACTC
>DATDBV010000277.1:0-2670 GCA_036524715.1 Nakamurella sp.
CACGCGTCGCATGACTGGCACAGCGCAGACCTGGTCACCGTCACCGAGATCCGGCACGTCCATGCGGTCACCATGACCGCGGTCTGGGATGTGGCCCCCCACCCCGAGGCGGATCCGCGGGAAGGGCCTGGCAGCTTCCGACGCCACGACATCCACCCCTTCGGCGGCGGCATGACTCCCCCACCCTGGACGCAGGTCCCCGGTGAGATTGAACGCTGGGTCCACGACGCCGTCGAACTCGGAGAGCACGCCGCCGCCGGGTCGCTGTCCGCCCGTGAGCTGCCGCTGCGCCTGGCCCGACTGCACTGCGCCTTCGAGACGATCCACCCGTTCCTCGACGGCAACGGGCGCGCCGGACGGTTGCTGCTGAATCTGCTGCTGGTGCGGTTGGGCTGGCCCCCGGCAATCATCTTCAAGCGGTTCCGCGACCGCTACCTCGACGCCCTCGACCGTGCCGACCACGGCGACGACGGTCCCCTGGCGGAACTCATCGCCCGCTCCGTCCTGGACAACCTCCAACGACTGGTCGTCCCCAACATCGCCGGACCGGCGCGGCTGGTTCCCCTGCAGTCCCTGGCCGGCGCGGCCATCAGCTACCCCGCCCTCCGGCAGGCCGCCACCCGCGGGCGGCTCGAGGCCGAGATCGGATCGGACGGGCTGTGGCGGTCCAACCAACACGCCGTCGATGCCTACCTGGCAAACCGTCATCAACGCCGGCCACGACTCGAACCACGCGCCGACGGCTGACCCGCTCCGTTCGTCACCGGCCGGGGCCCCACCGCCGGCGCGTTCCACTGGCTCCTATAAACGCCCGGTTATCAGCAGTGCCCCCGTCCGCCAGCCCCCTTCCGGCGGACGTCGCCTGGATTGCCGGCGGCGAGAGCCGCCGGATCGGGCCAGGTGAGCCGGCATCCGGGGCGGTACCGCCAGCCGTCCACGCTGGCCCCTTACATTCGGGGTCGGCCGGTACGGCACCGTTGGCCGGGCTCGGGGTGACCAACTGAGGTGGTGGCCGTGTTGTCGTTCGAGAGGAGCCCGGTGACCGCGGAGCGCATCCAGGCTCTGGCCGACGAGCTGGACCGCGTCCTGGCCGCGCGGCCGGTGGATCCGGTCGCCGCGGCCGCGGTGCTGGAACGCGCCGTCGCCGCGTGCCGATCGGATCCGGCCGCCGCAGACCAGTGGCACGAGCCGGAGCTGCTGGACGAACTCGTCGACGTCTACGAGCAGTTGGGCCGCACCGACGACGCGATCGCGTCGATGCGGTCGGCGATCGCCGCGGGCTGGCGGGGACGCCCGGACGGACGTTGCCGGATCGCCGAACTGTTGATGCGCGCCGGCCGCGTCGCCGAGGCCGGGCCGCTGTGGGAGCAGGTGAAGGTGGACACCCCCGACGACGTCTGGCTGTACAACAACGCCGGCCTGGAATACGCCGCCGTCGGCGACGACGCCACCGCGTTGATCTGGCTGACCGACGGCCTCGAACTCGCCCTGGCCACCGGCGACCCGGAACACCTGGTCGACCAGCTGCTGGGCCTGCGCGCCGCGGCGCTGTCCCGACTCGGCCGCCCCGCCGACCGGCTGCAGGCCCGAGCCCTCCAGTTCCTGGACCACCCCACCAGAGCGTCCCGCGGATCGAGCGTCTCACTGCTGCCCGGCGAGCAGGACGCCACGACGTCCGCATCACCGACGGCGTCCCCGTTCCAACGACGCATCCCGGCCGACCGGCCGGACCCCGAGTCGCCCGGACCGACGCACCCGGACGCAGCCGCGACCGACCGATCCGTCCGGACGCTCGCGCTGACCTGGTTCCCCGCCGACCAGTACCCGGACGCCCTGGCCCGCTGGCCCGAGCTGGCCACCGAAGGCGCCGCCAAGGGCGCGGTCGACCACGCCGCCTACAACCTGGCCCTGGAACGCACCCTGCGCGGATACGCGGACGCCGGCCTGACCCGGCTGGCGATCTCCCCGATCCACATCCCGGACTTCCTGGCCTGGTGCGCCGACCGCGACCTTGACCCGGCCGCCCCCGGCACCCGCGCCCACTACAGCGCCGACCTGGCCCGCCGACACGAAACGATCGGGTGGCCGCCGACCCGCAACCAACCGTGCTGGTGCGGCTCGGGCCGCAAGTACAAGCAGTGCTGCGGCCGGGCGGACGCCCGATGACCCAGACCCGGTACGACACCGGCGACCCGGCCGTCGACGACGCGCTGGCCGACCTCGCCGCCACCGACCCGACCACCGCCGACCTGGCTGCGGACGGGTTCACCGCGCTGACCTGGGGCGGCGGACTGAAGGCCGTCAGCCTGCGCGGACTGCAGGACTACCTGTGGTACCAGATGCCCTACAAGCACGGCGAACCCTTGGCCCATCAACGGGCCACCGCGCAGGCCCTTGGTGCGCTGTTCGACCGGCTGGGCCGACCCCGGTACGCCGACACCTGCCGTTGTCCGACCACCGACCAGGTGCTGGCCGCGTACGCCGTCGACGACAACGCCGGGCTGGCCGCCTACCGCAAGGCGCTGACCAGCGGCGGAGTCGAACCGCCCGACCTGCCCGACCTGCTGGTCTGGGGTGGCCTGCTCGGCGTCGAGGAACACGCCGCGTTCTGGGTGGTCGCCGACCACCTCGAACGAGCCATCGACACCGGTGTCTACACCCCCGGCGGCG
>DATDBV010000278.1:0-4028 GCA_036524715.1 Nakamurella sp.
GGCGCCCGCACCGCCGGGTTGGCCTCGATCAGCCGCAGGATCGTCCGGGTCCAGGGGCCGGTTCGCCGGCCCCGGTCCATCCGGTCCAGGGTCGCCGCGATCTCGGCCAGCTCGGCCGGGTCGGGCAGGGCCGCGCGCAGGGTCACCCGTTCGTCCGGCCGGTCGTAGGCCACGCCGATCCGGTACAGCTGGGCGCCCCGGCCCCGCTCGTTGGCCTTCCGGAGAGCAACCAGCGAGGCCATCCCGGCGCCCCGCGCGTCGTCCTCGGTCAGCGAAGCCTCGTCGACCCGGTCCAGTGAGGTGAACCGGATGACGCCGGCCCCGGTGCGCTGGGTGCCGCCGACCTTCGCCCGTGGGGCATCCCAGCGGCGGAACACCGCGGTCACCGACCCGTCCCGAATGCCTTGCGCGACGGCCATCGTCAACAGCACGGCCGGCCACCCTTCATGACGTGCCACCCGCCGGCTCGTCGGTCCTCAGGTCGCCGAACGGGAGCCGCACGGTCACCCGCAATCCTCCGTCGGGTACCGGCGCGGCGTCCACCGAACCGTGATGCGCGGCCACCACCGCCCGCACGATGGAGAGCCCCAGCCCGGTCCCCCGCTGACCGGTGCGCGGCCGGCGGCCCTGCCGGAACGGCTCGAACAGCTCGCTCACGGTGCGTTCGTCGATCACCGGCCCCGATGAAGCCACGTCCAGCACCGCCGCGTCACCGGACGAACCGGTACGGGCGGTGATCCAGCCGCCGGACACGTTGTGCCGCACCGCGTTCTCCACCAGGTTGCCGACCAGTCGACCCAGCAGGGCGGGGTCGCCGGACACCGGGGCCGGCTCGGTCCGGACCGAAACGGACAGTCCCCGTTCGGCGATCGCGGCCTCGTTCGCGTGCAGCGTCGAGGGCACCAGGTCGGCGAGATCCACCACCTGCAGCACCGACACGCCGCGCGCCTGGGTGCGGGCGAGCACCAGCAGCGAGGTCAGCAACCGGTTCGCCCCGTCGGTGGCCTCCACCACCACTTCGCCCATCTCCCGCAGGTCGTCGACGGACGCCTGCGGATCGGCCAGCGTCACCTCGACCTCGGTGCGGATCACCGACAGCGGGGTGCGCAGTTCGTGCGAGGCGTTGGCGACGAACCGCCGCTCGGCGTCGAAGGCGGCCTGCAGCCGGTCCAGCATCTCGTCGAAAGTGTCGGCCAGGTCGGCCACCTCGTCGCGGGGGCCGGGCAGCCGGATCCGGCGGTCCAGCGACGATTCGGACAGCACCCGGGCGGTCCGGGTGAGGGTGAACAGCGGCCGCAGCGTCCGGCCGATCAGCAGCCAGGACAGCAGGGCCCCGGCCAGCACCTGGATCGGGAAGGCGATCAGCCCGACGAGCAGCACCGTCCGGCGGCCCTGCTCGGCGATCTCGGCGGCCGCGGCGGTGGCGTCCATCAGCTGATCGCCGACCTGCACCACGGTGCCCGGCGGGAACTGCGGCAGAGCCGCCACCACCCGTCCCACCACCACGTAGGACAGGGCCAGCAGCAGCGCGCCGAACAACGCCAGCAAGGCGGTGGCCAGCAGGGTCAGCCGCAGCCGCAGGCTCTGCCGCTGGTCGATCGGGCCTCGGCGGCGGATCGGACGCGCCGTCGCGTCGTGACCGGCCGTACTCACCGGCCGGCTCAGCCGGCGGACACGCGGTAGCCGGATCCCACGACGGTTTCGATGATCCCCGGCTCACCGAGCTTGCGGCGCAGCGTCATCATGGTGACCCGCACGGTGGTGGTGAACGGGTCGGCGTTCTCGTCCCACACCCGTTCGAGCAGCACCTCGCTGGACACCACCGTCCCGCCGGCAGCCAGCAGCACCTCCAGCACCCCGAACTCCTTGCGGGTCAGCTCCAGCGGCCGGCCGGAGCGGGTGACGATGCGTTTGGCCGGATCCAGCTCCAGGTCCCCCGCCCGCAGGATCGGTTTGACGGCGGGCGAGGAGCGGCGGCCCAGCGCGCGGATCCGGGCGACCAGTTCGGGGAACGCGAACGGCTTGGTCAGGTAGTCGTCGGCGCCCAGGGACAGCCCGTCGACCCGGTCCTCCACCCCGGCGGACGCGGTGAGCATCAGTACCCGGGTGGAGTCGGAGGCGGCGACGATCTCGGTGAGGACGTCGTCGCCGTGCATCTCCGGCAGGTCGCGGTCGAGGACGACCACGTCGTACCGGGTGAGCATCGACTTCTGGTGACCCTGCACCCCGTCGTAGGCGACGTCGACGGCCATGCCCTCGGCCCGCAGACCGCGCGCAATCGCATCCGCCAATCGACGGGCGTCCTCGACCACCAGGACCCGCATGATCTCTCCTGTTGCTCGCGCTACCGCTCGGCCGGTTCCGGACCGCTGCCCGAAATGACCTGGCGGGATACGTCCGACGCGCGACGGGCGATCAGCTCGGTGATGCCCCGGGCGACGGCCTGCCCGGTCAACCCCAGATCGACCAACAACTCGCCCCGGGATGCCGGTTCCAGAAATTCCTGCGGCAACGCCAGTACGTGCACCGGTACGCCGGTGTCGGCCAGGCGGTCGGTGATCGCCGCGCCCACGCCGCCGGACCGGCCGCCGTCCTCGACGCTGACCACCAGGCGATGCTCCGTGGCCAGCCCGGCGATCTCCGCCGGCACCGGGAGCGCCCAGCGTGGATCCACCACGGTCACGCCGATGCCCTGCGCGGCCAGCAGCCGGGCCGCCTCGACGGCCATGGCGCCGAACGCCCCGACGGCCACCAGCAGCACGTCCCGCTCCTGCCGGCCGGTCGGTTCGGCCAGGATGTCCACCCCGTCGCCGGCCTCGTCGAACAGGCGGCGGACGGCCGGCACCGTGGCCGGCACGGCGCCCTTGGGGAACCGCAACACGGTCGGCCCGTCGGTGACGTCGAGCGCCTCGTGCAGTTCCTCGGCCAAGGTCGACGCGTCCCGGGGCGCGGCCATCCGCAGGCCGGGCACGATCGCGGCCAGGGACATGTCCCACATGCCGTGGTGGCTGGGGCCGTCCTCGCCGGTGACGCCCGCCCGGTCGAGCACCACGGTGACGCCCAGCCTGTGCAGCGCGCAGTCCATCAGCAGCTGGTCGAAGCCGCGGTTGAGGAACGTCGCGTACACCGCGACGACCGGGTGCATGCCGCCCATGGCCAGGCCGGCGGCGGAGGTCAGCGCGTGCTGCTCGGCGATGCCGACGTCGAAGATCCGGTCCGGGAAGGCGGTGCCGAACGGGGTGAGCCCGGTGGGACCACACATGGCGGCGGTGATCGCCACGACGTCCGGGCGCTCCGCGCCGGCCACGACCATTTCCCGGCCGAAGACGTGCGTCCAGGTGGTGGTGGTCGCGGCGACCGGCCTGCCGGTGGCCGGGTCGAAGGCCGGCGGCGAGTGCATCTGCTCGGCCTCGTCGGTCTCCGCCGGGTGGTAGCCCTGGCCCTTGCGGGTGACGCAGTGCACCACCACCGGACCGCGGAAGGCCCGTGCGCCGGCCAGCGCCTGGGTGAGCGCCTCGACGTCGTGCCCGTCGACCGGTCCGACGTACTTCAGGCCAAGGTCGGCGAACATGGTCTGCGGCACGAACCAGTCCTTGACCGCAGACTTCGCCGCGTGCAGGGCGGCGTACAGCGGCCGGCCGACCACAGGGGTGCGCGGCAGGGTGTGCTTGACCCGGCCGAGCATCCGCTCGTAGCCGGGACGCAGCCGCAGCGCCGCCATCCGTTGGGCCATGCCACCGGTGGTGGGCGCGTAGGAGCGGCCGTTGTCGTTGAGCACGATGACGAGGGGCCGGTCGGCGGCGGCGATATTATTCAATGCCTCCCAGGCCATCCCACCGGTCAGCGCCCCGTCGCCGATCACCGCGACGACGGTGCGGTCGGTCTCGCCGCGCAGCGCGATGGCCTTGGCCATCCCGTCGGCGTACGACAGGGAGGTCGAGGCGTGCGAGTTCTCGATCCAGTCGTGCTCGGACTCGGCCCGGTTCGGGTAGCCGGACAGGCCGCCCCGGGTGCGCAGGGTGTCGAAC
>DATDBV010000279.1:0-6099 GCA_036524715.1 Nakamurella sp.
CCATGGACGCGACGTCCACCCCCGCCTCCCGCAGCGCATCCAGCGCCGACGGCGGGGCCCGGAAGGTGAAGGACTTGGGCTCGGGCGCACCGCCGGTGGCGATCGCCGTCTCCAGGTTCACCACCGTCAGATCGGCGGCGGCCAGACCGGGGGTGGCCGCGCCGAACACGGTGGCCGGGTCGGCGGCCAACCGGCCGGCGGTGCGCCCTTCGAAGTTGACGTCCCCGGCGAACGCGAGGGTAATGGTGCCAGCAGGGCGGACCTGCGGACTCGACGAGACGACGTCGTCGGTCGGTGCCCCAGGTGCCGCGGCGGCCGGCGCCGCGGGTGCCGTGGCCGTCGGCGCCGCGGGAGCCGTGGCCGTCGGCGCCGCTGGAGCCGTGGCCGTCGGCGCCGCGGGAGCCGTGGCGATCGGTGCCGCGGGTGCCGGTTGCTCGGCGCGCGTGGCGGCGGGTGCGTCCGGTCCACCCCACAGTTGGATGCCGGCGAACGCCACGGTGCACACGCCAAGCACGGCGATGCTCAGCCGCCGCCATTGACCCCCACTGGCCATACCGAGAGAATCCCACCCGCCGGACGATGGTGGTGGGCGGCGCGCGAGGTTCAAGGATGCCGGCCGAGGTCCGTGCCCGCGTGCTCGGACACCGGCTCCGGATCGGGCTCGGGTTCGAGTTGGGGTTCGGCCTCACCGCCGGCCGGAGCGCGCCGCCGCCACAGGGCCGGCAGCGACGCAAGCGTCAACCGATCCCGCACGCCCTCCAGCACCCCACCGGACGGGTCGTCGTCACCGGCGATGCGGACCAGATCCTTGTCGGGCCGCAGCACGTCCCGAATGACCAGGTAAACCAGCATCAGCACGAGGGCGTCGCGGACCAGGGCGGCGTTGATGAACGGATAGACGGACAGACCCTTGTTCGCCTCGCCGGCGAAGGAGAGCATCAGCAGCACCCAGACGATCGCCTCCGACGCCTGCCAGAACAGCAGGGGCCGCCACCGTGGCAGGGCCAGCACCGCCAGCGGCAGCAGCCACAGCGAATACTGCGGCGACCAGACCTTGTTGGTCAGCAGGAACGCGGCGATGACGAGGAACGCCAGCTGGGCAAACCGAGGGCGCCGCCGCGCCGACAGCCCGAACCAGCCGATGGCCACGCACGCCAGCGCGAACAGAGCCAACGAGAGCATGTTGACCAGCGACGGGCTGTCCGCGCCGGGGGCCTTGTCCCAGATCGACGAACGGGCCAGCGTCGCATAGATGAAGTACCAGGAGTCGTACTCCGGCGGGCGTTCGGAGTTGAGCCGGATGAACTCGTACCAGCCGGCCGGCCAGGCCAGCATGACGGGCACGTTGATGACCAGCCAGACGGCCGCCGCGGTGACGGCCGTGCCGGTCCACTCGCGCATCTTCCCGGCCCGCAGGCACAGGATGAGCAGTGGCCCGAGCAGCAGCACCGGGTACAGCTTGGCGGCGGTGCCCAGGCCGAACAGGACACCGGCCAGGATCGGCTTCTTCCGGGCCCAGGCCAGCATGGCGCCGGCGGTGAGGCCGATGGCCAGCAGGTCCCAGTTGGTGAAGGCGTGCACGATCAGCAGGGGCGACAGACACATGATCGCGGTGTCCCAGATCCGCCGACGGGCGATCTTCGCGGTGCAGGCGACCGCCCACAGATAGAGCAGTCCGAGGGCGATGGCGCCGATGGTGAAGTAGGCGCCGACGTCGAGCGGATCCGGCAACAGCCCGGTGGTCTTGGCGATCGCGATGTAGCCGTGCGAGAAGCCGGAGATCGCATACATCCAGAACCCGGTCAGCACGGGGTACTCCATGTACCTGACCTCGCCATTGTCCAACCAGCTGGCCTTGTACGGCAGCGCGCCGATGTCCAGTTCATGGCTGCCGTAGAGCGGAACCACATCCGTGTAGCAGGCGGTGATCCACGGCCGCTGCCCGCCCTGGTCGAGATTGCCGTCCGGACCGGTCTGGATGCAGGCGGCCTTGAACAGCCATCCGCAGATCAGGACGACGATGGCCATCAGCAGGCAGACCCGCAGCGGGGTGATGATCCGGTTTCGACCGACCTGGGCGTGCCGGCCCAGCGGCCCACCGATCAGGTCGGCGACCCGGCGGACGGTGGGGTCCGTCCACGTCGGGACGACCCGCTCGGTCGGATCGAGCGACGCCGACCGCGGCAAATCCTCGGCGTCCCCCGAGTCGGAGTCCCCCGAGTCGGCGGCCGACTCGATCACGTCCGGTCCGTGGGCATCAATCGTTGGGTCGACCGATGGGGCGAGCGACGGGTCGAGCGACGAGGCGGCCGGCTCCGATTCGTCGCGGCCACCCGGCGCGGCGGCGTCATCCGGGGGGGTCGCGGTCACGGCGCGATGCTACTGGCCCGGTCTGTCAACACAGCTCGTACGCTGGTGAGCCATGCCGTCCCAGCCGGAACCGCCGCCCCCGCGCCGATCCCGGCCCGACCCTGCGCTGCGGGTACTGGGACCGATCGAGTTGGTCACGGGTGGCCTGGGGTCGGCCCGGTTGCGGCGCGCGGCCGCCGTGTTCACCATCCACGCCGGCGCCGTCCTCTCGGCGGACCGGCTGGTCGACCTCATCTGGGACCACAACCCGCCGGCCAATCCCGAGGCCGCCCTGCACACCGTGATCTCCCGGTTGCGCGGTCAGTTGGTGACCGCCGGGTTGGTGAACCGTCTGCTCACCCGACCGCCCGGCTACCTGTTGCGGCTGAGCCCTGGCGACTGCGATGCCCAGCTGTTCACCGACCTCGTCGACCGGGCCACCGACCGGCTGACCGTCGATCCGGTCGGCGCGGACGACTTGGCGGCGGCCGCGCTGGAGCTGTGGCGGGGCCCGGCCTACGCCGAACTCGCCGACCTGCCGGTCGCCGCGGTGGAGGCCGCCCGGCTGGTCGAATACCGGTCGCGGGCGGTCGAGCTCCGCACGCAGGCGGCCCTGGCGCTGCACCGGCCGGACCGGGCGCTGGTGCTGGCCGAACAGGAGATCGGGGGCGCTCCCCTGCGGGAGGGGCCGCGCCGATGGCAGATGCTGGCCCTGTACCGGCTGGGCCGGCATCCCGACGCGCTGGCCGCGTTCACCGGCTTCCGGCGCACGCTGGACGACGAGCTCGGTCTGGAGCCGTCGGTCGACCTGCTCGAGCTGCAGCAACGGATCCTGCGGCACGACCCCGCTCTGGACGCGCCGGGCCAGCCGCCACCCCCGGCCGCGGTCGCGACGGCCGGATCCGTACCGGGGCTGCCGGCCCCGCGCGACCTCATCGGCCGGGAGGGCGCGATCAGCGTCCTCACCGGCCTGCTGTCCGGGTCCAGGGTGGTGACCGTCTGCGGTCCGGGCGGGGTCGGCAAGACACGGCTCGCCGCGGCGGTGGCCCACCGCTCGGCCGCCGCCGGGCGATTCCCGCATGGCGCCCGCCTCGTCGAACTGGCCGCCGTCGCACCCGGTGACCCGGTCGCCGAGGCCGTGGCCACCGCGCTGGCCGTCGTCCCGACCAGCGGCCTGACGGCCAGGGACCGGCTGGCCCAGTACCTCGCACCGCTGACCACCCTGCTCGTGCTGGACAACTGCGAGCACCTCGTCGACGACGTCGCCGCGCTGGTCGGCGCCCTGGTCGACCGCTGCCCCGGGCTCACCGTGCTGGCCACCTCCCAGGTACCGCTGGGCATCCCGCACGAGCAGGTGCTGCCCCTGGACCCCCTACCGGTCACCACAAAAGGATCAGAGCCGGCCGCCGCGATCCGGCTGTTCCTGACCCGCGCGCACCGGGCCGACCCGCGGTTCGATCCGGACGAGGCGGACCTGACGGCCATCGCCGAGGTATGCCGGCGCCTGGACGGTCTGCCGCTGGCCATCGAGCTGGCCGCCGGACGGATCCGGCACCGCACACCGCAGGAACTGCTGGAACGCATGGACGATCGGTTCGGTCTGCTGCGCGGAGGCGATCGCCTGGCCCCGGAGCGGCACGCCTCGCTGGCCGACGTCGTCGCCTGGTCGTACGGGCTGCTGGACGCGCGGGCCCGGGACCTGTTCGATCGGATCTCGGTGTTCCGGGGTGGGTTCAGCGTGGCCGAGGCGGCGCTGGTGGCGGAGCGGCCGGCCGGCCAGGTGTCCCACGACCTGGGTGAGCTCGTCGATCGCTCCCTGCTGTCGTCGACGCGTGACCCCGACCGCCGCACCACCGTCTTCGTGCAGCTGGAGACGCTGCGGGCGTACGGCGCGGACCGGCTGGTCCGGTCCGGCCGCGCCGATGCGATGGCCGGCCGGCACGCCCGGGCCATGCTCGCCCTGGTCGGCGCCGGGCCGACGGCGATCGCCGGCGACGATTTGGGCGACTGGGTCGACCGGGTCGGCCGTCAGTTCGACGACCTGCGCGCCGCCCACACCTGGTCCAGGGCGCACGACCCGGAGGCGTCGCTGCAGCTGCTCGCGGGGCTGGTGGACTGGCTGGAGTGCCGGCCGACCGGCGAGCTCATCGACTGGGCCGACGCGGCGACCGCGGACCCGTCGCTCTGGGCGGACGATGCGCAGCTCCGCCGCCTGGCGGTCGTGGTCATGTCGCTGGCCGCGGCCGGCGAGCGGTTCAAGGGTGATCTACCTGGCGCCGTCGCGCGCTCCGAAGCCGCCGTCGGCCTGCTCGCCGAACCGACCGATCCGGTCGCCCGCTACCCGCTGTACCTGCTGGCCGAGACCTCGCTCTACCGCGGGGACCTGGCGCGGACGATCGAGATGGCCGGCCGGGCGCGGGTGCTGGCCGAAGCCGCCGGCGACGTGCTGCGCGCCCGCTGGTGCGACATGAACGAGATCCTGGCGCACGCCTACGGCGGCCACCGCGACGAGGCCCTCGCCGAGGCGGAGGCGCTGCTGGCCCGTGGCGACCTGACCCCGATCGCCCGGGCCTGGTCGCGGTACACGCTGGGCGAGGTGCTCATGGACCTGGACCCGACCCGGGCCGCGACGCTGCTGGAACGGGCGGTCGCCGATGCCCGGCAACTGAGCGATCGATTCCTCACCGGGGTGGCCCTGCTCTCGCTGGCGTCGGTCACCGCCCGTCACGAGGATCCGGGCCGGGCGGTGCCGCTGCTCGCCGAGGTGATCGAGCACTGGCACCGGCTGGGCAACTGGACCCAACGGTGGACCACCTTCCGTACGGTCGCCGAAGTGCTCGCCCGGGTCGGCGACCCGGAGGACGCGGCCGTGCTGCTCGGTGCGTGTCGGCGGGAAACCGCACCCGCGCCGGCATACGGGCCGGACGCGCAACGGCTCGACGAGTTGGCCGACCGGCTGCGGACCCGGCTCGGCGGTGCCCGGGTCGATCGGCTGGCCCGCCGGGGTGCGGAGCTGACCGCGGACGAGGTGGTGACCCTCGTCCGCGGCGCCCTGGCCCGGGCGGTACGACCTGATCAGGCCGGATCGACCGGATCGACCGGATCGAGCCGGTAGAAGCGCCACAGCAGGTGCTCGATCGGCAGCTCGGTCACGATGAACCCGGCCTCGCCCGCCCACGCCCGCACCGTGCTCGCGCGCAGGACCGTGCCGTTCGCGGTGTCCTGGGATTCGGCCATGGTCGCCGGAAGGCAGTGCAGCACGCTGGCTGCATACATCAGCCGATCGGTCTCGCCGGCCGGCGCGGTGAACACATCGGCGACCCGTTCGTCGGCGACGAGCACGGCGCCACCGGGCGCGAGGAAAGTGCGGGCCGCGGACAGCGCGGCGACCGGATCGCCCATGTCGTGCAGCGCCTCGAAGAACGCGATCAGGTCATACCCGCCCGGCGTGGCCGGCAGGTCGCTCGGGTCGGACGCGTTGCCGAGCGCGAACCGCACCCGGTCGGCCACCCCCGCACGGGCCGCGGCGGTGCGGGCCTCGGCGATCGAACCGGAATCCAGGTCGATCCCGTCCACCCGCGCGGTGGGGAAGGTGCGCGCCAGCACCACACTGGACCAGCCGGTGCCGCAGCCCTGATCCAGGACCGTGCCACCCTGCCGGAGCCGGTGCTCGATGTCGGGTAGGTGACCCAGCCAGGTCGGGAGGTCGGTGACGAACATCGGCCGGTTGCCCAGTCCGATGCCGTGCCG
>DATDBV010000280.1:0-3232 GCA_036524715.1 Nakamurella sp.
GGACCCACCCTTCTCGCGTCTGAACATGCGCCGGACAACGAGCGACGGCCGCGCGCACCGGGCTCCGATGCCTGCGCATCGACTGTTCGGCCGACGTCGTCCGAACCCGGTCATCCGGTGCCTGCCGACCGCCGGACCGACTGCCTCTGTCCGTCAACCGTTTTCGTTTCGTCATCGCAACGACGCCCATTCCGTGACCGACCGGTCGGGAATGCTGCCGTCCAGCGGAAAGCGGCCCCGGTGCCGTTGACCGGGTCTTTCCGGGGCGGTGCACTACTTCACAGCCGCCGCAAGTCGCGCCCGGCGACCCGTGACGAGGAGATCCACATGGCAGACATCATCAAGGAGCCACCGGGCTCGCACGAACCGACAGCGCATGTGAAGACGCCGAAGAAGGCCGCGGCCAGCGGCTGGATCGGCAGCGCGCTGGAGTACTACGACTTCTTCATCTACGCGCAGGCCGCCGCCCTGATCTTCCCGACCCTGTTCTTCCCGAGCGACAACGCACAGGTGGGCATCGTCGCCTCGTTCGCCACGTTCGGTGTCGGCTACGTCGCCCGGCCAATCGGCGCGTTCGTCCTCGGCCACTGGGGGGACAAGCACGGCCGCAAGAACGTCCTCGTGCTCTGCATGCTGCTCATCGGCTTCTCCACGTTCTGCGTGGGTCTGCTGCCCAGTTACGACACGGTCGGCATCCTGGCGCCGATCCTGCTGGTCGTCCTGCGGCTCATCCAGGGCTTCGCGGTCGGCGGGGAGATCTCCGGCGCCAGCGCGATGATCCTGGAGCACTCGCCCTTCGGCAAGCGCGGCTACTACACCAGCTACACCCTGCAAGGCGTGCAGGCCGGCCAGGTCTTCGCCGCCGCCATCTTCCTGCCTCTGTCCGCGATCATGCCGACCGAGGCCTTCCAGACCTGGGGTTGGCGGATTCCGTTCTTCCTGTCCGCCTTCGTGGTACTCGCCGGCTACATGATCCGCCGCAACGTCGACGAGACCCCCGCGTTCCAGGAGGAGGCCGACCACGGCGAGGTGCCGCCGGCGCCGATCGTCATGGCCGTCAAGGAAAACGGCGTCGACATGATCCGGGTTGTCTGCATGGCCCTGATGAACGCGATCCCGACCGCGGTGACGGTCTTCGGTGCGACGTTCGCCACCAACGCCGCCTACGGGGTGGGCCTGACCGCGACGAACTACCTGTGGATCTCGGTGTCCGGCAACATCGTCGCCGTCGTTCTCATCCCGTTCGTCGGGAACCTGTCGGACAGGATCGGCCGCCGCCCGGTGATCATCGCCGGCTGCCTCGGGTCCGGCATCCTGGCCTTCCCGTACCTGTACTTCGTCAGCGAAGCAAACCTGGTCATGGCGTTCTTCTTCGCGATCCTGATGTGGGGCATTGTCTACCAGGGCTACAACGCGGTGTTCCCGTCCTTCTTCCAGGAGCTGTTCCCGACCAAGACCCGGGTGACCGGTTTCGCGGTGTCGCAGAACCTGGGCACCCTGATCACCGCCTTCCTGCCGGCGATCTACAGCCTGCTGGTCGCCCCGACGCCCTCCGACCCGTGCGTCGTCGACAAGGCTTTCGTCCCCGACGCCGTCGTCAACGGGCAGACCTGCGAGGAACTCGCGAACTCGATCGAGATGGAGGTGGTCTGGACCGTCGGCAGCATCACCTTCGCGCTCGCGATCATCGCCGCCATCGCCGCGTTCAGTGCCCGGGAGACGTTCCGGGTGCACATGAACGACCTGGGTGCCAAGGGAGCGCCGGAGGTGCCCAAGGAGGAGTACGACCGCATTCGCCGGACCGGAGTGGACCAGCCCGTCTGATCTGCTCCGATCCAACCGCAAGGCACGGACGGCCGGCCGACCTCGTGTCGGCCGGCCGTTCGCGTGCCGGCCCTCGCCCGTCCACTTCTCCGGAGAGAATCACCCCATGCCTTCGATCACCGTCATGAACGGTCCGAACCTGAACCTGCTGGGCACCCGCAAGCCAGAGGTCTACGGCCACACCACGCTCACCGATGTCGAGGACCTGTGCCGCGCCGACGCGGACAAGCTCGGACTGGAGCTGCGCTTCCTGCAGTCCAACTACGAGGGCCAGCTGATCGACTGGATTCACGAGACCGGGCCGGCGTTCAAGGCCGGTGAGTCGATCGGCATGGTCTACAACCCCGGCGCGCACACCCACTACTCGTACGCGATCCGCGACGCCATCGAGGCGGCCACGGTTCCGGTGATCGAGCTGCACATCTCCAACGTGCACGCCCGGGAGGAGTTCCGGCATCACTCGGTCATCTCACCGATCGCCCGCGGCATCATCGTCGGCTTCGGCATCGCGGGGTACTCGCTGGCGGTTCGCGGTCTCTACGAGCTGCACGAGGCCGAGGTCACCAGGAACCTCAAGCCCGGCGTGCGCACGTGAGCGAGCGTCAGCGAGCGAGCCGTCGACACAGCCGTCGGCTCCCCGGTACGGGTGGCCGAGCCTGTGAGGCGACCCGCGGGGAGGCGACATGAGCGAGCGTGAGCGAGCGAGCCGTCGAGACAGCCGTCGGCTCCCCGGTGCGGGTGGCCGAGCCTGCGAGGCGACCCGCGGGGAGCCGACGTGAGCGTCGTGCGGATCGCCGTCGCGGGGGCCGGGCTGATCGGGCGGCGACACATCGAGGAGATCGACGCCAGTGCGGCCGCCGAACTCGCGGCGATCGTCGACCCGTTCGACGCCGCCGACGAGGTGGCGGCCGAGTACTCGGTGCCCCGGTACGCGTCTCTGGCCGAGCTGTTTGCCTCCGGCAGGCCCGACGGGGTCATCCTGGCCACGCCGAACCAGCTGCACGTGGACGGCGGGTTGGAGTGCGTGGCCGCCGGGGTGCCGGTGATCGTCGAGAAGCCGATTGGCGACACCGTCGAGTCGGCGACCCGGCTGGTGGAGGCGGGGGAGGCCGCCGGGGTGCCGGTGCTGACCGGGCACCACCGCAACTTCAGCCCGATCATGGCGCGGGCCCGCGAGGTGGTGCGCGGTGGCATGTTGGGCGACCTGGTTGCCGTCGTCGGCACCGCGATGTTCTACAAGCCGGACGACTACTTCGACGTCGGTGGCGGCTGGCGCAAGCAGCCCGGCGGCGGGCCGATTCTGCTCAACCTCATCCACGAGGTGAACAACCTGCTGTCGCTGGTCGGCGACATCGTCCGGGTGCAGGCCGTCACCTCGAACGCCACCCGCGGATTCGAGGTGGAGGAC
>DATDBV010000281.1:0-15127 GCA_036524715.1 Nakamurella sp.
TCGGCTTCGCCGATCTGGACGTCGTCACCGCGCAGAACGAGCGCGTGCGCCTGGCCTGCGAGGCCGCCGGCCGGGACCCGGCATCGCTGACGTACTCGACGGCGCAGGTGCTGTGCGTCGGCGTGGACCAGGCGGAGCAGCAACGTCGCGCGGCCCGGCTCGGCGGCTTCGCTGCGATGGCCGTCGACAGCGCCTGCGCGGGCACGGTGGACCAGGTCACCGACACCCTCGGGACGTGGGCGGCGGCCGGCGTGCAACGGGTATACCTGCAAGTGATCGACCTGTCGGACCTGGAACAAATCGCCGTGGTCGCCGAGCAGATCCTGCCGGCCGTCCGCAATCTGTAGGACGGCTCAGATCAGACCGGGACGGCCAGCCCCTCGATCACCTCGGCCCCGGGCAGGTCGGCGAGCAGCGCCCCGTCCAGGAGGATCTTCGACCCACGGATACCGGAGCCGATCACCACCGGGCCCGCCGCGACCACAGCCGCGTCGACCAGGACCGGCCAATCCGGGGGCACGCCGATCGGGGTGATGCCCCCGTACTCCATCCCGGTCAGCCTGACTGCGTCGGCCATCGGCGCGAACGACAGCTTGCGCACATCCAGCCGGCGCCGGATCGCGCCGTTGACGTCGGCGCGGGTGGTCGCCAGGATCACCGCGGCCGCCCAGCGTTGCTCGCCCGCCCGCTTGCCGGCGACGACGACGCAGTTCGCCGAGGCCTCGGGCGCGACCGCGTAGGCCGCGCAGAACGCGGCGGTGTCGGCCAGCTCCGGGTCGATCGGGGCCACCACCACCCGGTCCGCGGCCGGCCACGCCGCCAGGGCCTCGGCGACCGGCGCGGCGACCAGGTCGGTCCGATCCAGGGCCCGTTCGGCGGTCAGCGTGCCCAACGTCGTCACCTCGGCCATCGCTGCACCCTCCCACACCCACACCGGAAGTTGCTCCCCCCACTCCCACCGGAAGTTGATCATGACGCTCTGCCGGCGACACGCCGCGAGTTTGCGAAACACGCCGGTCCGGACCTGGCACCGCACCATGATCAACTGCAGGAGGGGGCGGGCCGGGGACAATGAGTCCGTGAATGTCATCGCCACCGACGCGGCGCCGCGTGCCGGCACGCTGCACATCGGGCCGTACCTGGTGTGGCCGCCGGTCGTGCTGGCCCCGATGGCCGGCGTCACCAACGCCTCCTTCCGGTCGCTGTGCCGTGAGTTCGGCGCCGGCCTGTACGTCTGCGAGATGATCACCACCCGGGCCCTGGTCGAGGGCGACCCGAAGTCGCGCGCGATGATGCGCTTCGACGCGGACGAGCATCCGCGCTCGGTGCAGCTGTACGGCGTCGATCCGACCGTGGTGGGTCGGGCCGTCCGGCTCGTCGTCGAAGAGGATCTGGCCGACCACATCGACCTGAACTTCGGCTGCCCGGTGCCCAAGGTCACCCGCAAGGGCGGCGGTTCGGCCATTCCCTACAAGCGTCGGCTGTTCGAAGCCATCGTGCGCGCCGCGGTCGACGCGGCCAACGAAGCAGCCGCAGAGCGCTGCGTGCCGGTCACCGTCAAGATGCGCATCGGCATCGACCCCGACCACACCACCTACCTTGACGCCGGCCGGATCGCCGAGGACGCCGGGGTCGCCGCCGTCGCGCTGCATGCCCGAACCGCGATCCAGCACTACTCCGGCACGGCGGACTGGGAGACGATCGGTCGCTTGAAGCAGGCCGTCACGTCGGTGCCGGTGCTGGGCAACGGCGACATCTTCGCCGCGTCCGACGCGCTGGCCATGATGGCGATGACCGGCTGCGACGGGGTGGTGGTCGGCCGCGGCTGCCAGGGCCGGCCGTGGCTGTTCGCCGAGCTGGCCGCCGCGTTCAACGCCGAACCACTGCCCACCCCCCCGGACCTGCGGGCGGTCGCGGCCATCCTGCGCCGGCACGCCCAACTGCTCGCGCAGGAGATGGGGCCCGACCGGGGCATCCGCGAGCTGCGCAAGCACATCGCCTGGTACCTGCGCGGGTTCGCCGTCGGCTCCGAGCCGCGGCGGCGGCTCGGGATGGTGGGCAGCCTGACCGAACTCGACGAGCTCATCGGACAGCTCGACTTGGATCAGCCCTATCCGATGGCGGCTGACGGACCGCGCGGGCGGCAGGGGTCGCCGCAACGGCGGGTCGCTCTGCCCTACGGCTGGCTGGACGACCCGGAGTCCGCGGTCGTCCCGCACGAGGCCGAACTGGACGACGGTGGCGGGTGACCGCCCCCTTCGGCGCCTCCTGGTCGCGACCGCGCTGATCGCAACGCTCGGTTCGGCCGGCTGCCGGGCCGACGCGGCGCTCAGCGATCCCATTTCACCGGCAATGCCGGCAGCGATCCCCGCGGCCGTGCGGGCGACGGTCGAGGCGTTGAACGCCGGCGCCGGCGGCACGCCGTCCGACCAGCGACAACGGCTGCTCGAACTGGTCGATCCCGACCGGCGGGAGCGGGCGATTCAGTGCCCGGCGGCGACGACCACCGTCCGCTTCGAACCCGCCTACGCCGGCCTGCGGGCCGTCGCCGATGGCAGTGCCGCGACCTACGTTCTGCCAACCCTGATCAGGGTCTACGACGGCGGCCGTCTCGTCGGGACCGATGTCGCGGCGCTGCAGTTGGTGGTCAATTCGGCGGCCGGAGACGGCGCCGCTGAGGCATACCTCACACCCTTCTGTGTGAATTGAACCCGACGCGCAGCACTGCGTCATTCAGGGGAACACGAAGGGAAATCGGCTGTGTTGCGCCCCGCGTTCGTGTGAATGAAGTGAGCGGATCATCCGGTCGGCACATTCCCAGCGAAATAGCGACGACCGTCCGTATCATAGACAATCGCTGAGCATCGGCAGGACACGCCGAGCGATGGAGACCGCAGGGAGGTCGGAGGCGTGAGCGAGGCTTGCCGAGCGAACCGTCGGCACCGTCGCCGGCTCCCCGCTCCGGGTGGCCGAGCTTGCGAGGCGACCCGCGGGGAGGAGGCGTGAGCGAGAGCGCGTCCTCGGGCTCCGGGAACGACCAATCCACCGCTCCGCGACATCGGACGACCTCGGGCCATCATGTCTGGCTGAATGTCGGCCGGGTCGGTGTCGCCCTGATCGCGGTACTGGTTCTCGCCGTCACCGGGCTTGAATGGACCATCAAGTCCCGGGCGGACTCGGGCATCCTTTCGCGCAGCGTCCAGGCGATCGTCACCGACGACTCCAACATCTCCACCGCGACGGCCGCACCGGCGGCCCCTGGCGAATTCGCCCCCGAGAACATCCTGCTGCTCGGTTCCGACACCCGATCCGGGGAGGCCAACGCCCAGGCCGGCGGTACCGACGACAGCACCTCCGACGGGGTGGCCAACTCCGACACGTTGATGATCGCGCATATCAGCAGCGACCGGCACGTCACGGTGTTGTCCATCCCCCGGGACACCATGATCGACGCCCCGACGTGCAAGTCCTGGGACGCCGCCACGGGCCAACTTTCCGACGACACATACCCGGTCGGTTCCGGCGACAAATGGCATGTCAACTCGGCCTACTCGGTCGGCGGCCCGCAGTGCACCGTGCGCGCGGTTCAGGATCTCACCGGGCTCCGGATCGACCGGGTGATCGGGATCGACTTCGCCGGTTTCCAGAACATGGTCGACGCGCTGGGCGGCATCACCGTGAACGTCTGCCGGCCGATCGTGGACGGGCAGCTGGGCACCGTGGTATCCGGCGGCGGCGTGCAGACCATTCACGGCGAGCAGGCGCTCAACCTGGTCCGCGCCCGCAAGGTGGAGGGCGACGCCGACTCCGATCTGTCCCGCATCCGCCGCCAGCAGATCGTGCTGTCGGCCATCCTCCAGCAGGTGACCAGCGCCGGCACCATGCTCAACCCGGCCAAGCTGGACGCGTTCCTGCAGGCCTTCGTGCAGAACACGTTCACCGACAACGTGACGATCGACGACCTGGTCACGTTGGCCCAGTCGATGGGAAATCTGGACCCGAGCAAGGTGACCTTCTACACCTTGCCGACGGTGCCGAGCGAGACCGAACCGGGCGCCCTCGATCCCGACGAGGACGCGGTCGACGCGATCTTCGAGGCACTGCGCAACGATCAGCCGTTGCCCGGCGAGGCCGACGGGTCCGCCGCCGCGAGCACGCCCGCCGTGCCCGAGCCGTCATCCGGTGGCGTCGACGGCCTGGCGACCGGGACCACGGTCGACCCGGCCTCGGTGCAGCTGACCGTGGTGAACGTGACGGGGCGCAGCGGGGTGGCCACCCAGGCGATGGACGAGCTGAACAATGCCGGATTCGACGTGACCGACAGCGACCTGCAGGCGCGGCCGGAGGCTGTCCAATCCGGCGTGACTGTCGAGTACGACCCGACCAACCTGAATGCGGCGCTCACCGTCGCCGAAGCGATCCCCGGCGCCACGGTGGTCCCGGTGAACGGCCTGGGCAAGTCGGTCCGCCTGCTGCTCGGCGAGGAGTTCGACGGCTCGGTCTCCTCGGTCGAATCCGGCGACCGCGCAACCGTGACCATGGGCACGGCCGCAGCCACGTCGTCGGCCACGGCCAGGTCGACGACCGGCGAGTCCGATACGACGAGCCCGTCCGTCACCACCCCACTGACCTCGATCAACGCCGGCGAGGCGCTCTGCGCCTGATCGGAACGCGACCGGGGCGGCCTGGCCAATGCTCGCCCGGCGTTCATCGCAAGTTCACCGGGCACGTGTCGGGCGCCATCGGCGGCGACATATTCTCAGGTCATGCGTGAGGGTTATCATCTGCGGCTCGCCGAGCTCGGCGAGCACGGTTCGTCCATGTGTCAGGTCGCCAGCGATTCACTGCGTGACGCCACCCAGGCACTGCTGGATGCCGATCTGGCCCTGGCCGAACGGGTGATCGCGTCCGACGTCCAGCTCGACGACATGCGGGCGAACGCGGAGAAGGTCGCGGTCGAGCTGCTGGCGCTGGAGGCGCCGGTGGCCCGGGACCTGCGAATCGTGGTGTCGGCGCTGTGGATCGTCGCCGACCTGCAGCGGATGGGCGCGCTGGCGATCCACGTGGCCAAGGCGGCCCGCCGCCGGCATCCCGCACATGTGATCCCGGCCGACGTCCGGCCGATCGTGGAGCGGATGGGCCGGGTCGGCGTGCACCTTGCCGACCAGGCCGGCGTCGTGCTCAAGACCCGGGACGTCGACCTGGCCCGCCGCCTGGAGGTCGAGGACGACCTGATGGACGACCTGCAGCGCGATCTGTACAACTATCTGTTGGCCCCGACCTGGCGGCACGGGGTGGCCCCGGCGGTGGACATCTCCCTGCTGGCCCGCTTCTACGAGCGATTCGCCGACCACGCGGTGTCCATCGCCCGCCGGACGGTGTACCTGGTGACCGGCGAGAACGTCGGCGGCGACACCACCCCCGCCTTCTCCACGCGCGACTGACGACGTCGAACGCGGTTGCCGGTGCGGGCTGCACTCCGCGCCCACAATGCGCGCGCCGCGCCCACAATTGCCGGCGCGAGCCGACCAGAACCGGCGCGAAGCACCTCCCAGCCTCGCCCAACCTCGCCCAGCCGCGCCCAGGATCAGCCGAAGCGGCCGGAGATGTAGTCCTCGGTGGCTTTCTCGGTGGGGTTCGAGAAGATCTTGGCGGTGTCGTCGTACTCGATCAGCCGGCCCGGCTGGCCAACGCCGGCCAGATTGAAGAACGCGGTCCGATCCGACACCCGGGCCGCCTGCTGCATATTGTGGGTGACGATGACGATGGTGTACCGCGTCTTCAGCTCGCCGATCAGGTCCTCGATGGCCAGCGTCGAGATCGGGTCAAGCGCCGAGCACGGCTCGTCCATCAGCAGCACCGACGGCTCGACCGCGATCGCCCGGGCGATGCACAGCCGTTGCTGCTGACCGCCGGACAGGCCGGCGCCGGGCCGGTTGAGGCGCTGTTTGACCTCTTCCCAAAGGTTGGCCCCCTTGAGCGAGCGCTCGACGATGTCGTCCATCGCGCTCTTGTTCTTCTTCGTGCCGGCGATCTTGTACCCGGCGATCACGTTGTCGTAGATCGACATCGTGGGGAACGGGTTCGGCTTCTGGAACACCATGCCGACGGTTCGGCGCACGTTGACCGGGTCGACCCCCGGCCCGTACAGGTCCTCGCCGTCGAGCAGCACACTGCCGGACACCCGACCGCCGGGGATCACCTCATGCATCCGGTTGAGCACCCGCAGGAAGGTGGACTTGCCGCAACCGGACGGCCCGATGAACGCGGTCACCGACAGCGGGGCGATGTTGATGGAGGCGTCCTGGACGGCGAGAAAGTCCCCGTAGAACACGTTGACGTCCTCGACGTCGATGCGCTTGGCCATTTCGGTCTCCGAACTAGCTGGTCTTGGGCTTGGCGAGGCGGGCGAGCAACCGGGCACCGATGTTCAGGATCAGCACCAGCAGCACCAGGGTCAGGGCGGCGCCCCAGGCCCGGGCCTCGGTCAGGTCGTTGGACGTGGTGCCGGACCGCTTCCCGAGCTGGTCCCAAACCATCATCGGCAGCGTCGCCTGGTCGCCGGAGAACGGGCTGAAGTTGATCGACGCCGTGTACCCGGTCAGCAGGATGAGCGGCGCGGTCTCCCCGGCCACGCGGGCGATGGCCAGCAGCGACGAGGTGATCAGCCCGGACATCGCCGTCGGCAACACCACCTTGATGATGGTGCGCCACTTGGGCACGCCCAGGGCATAGGACGCGTCGCGCAGGTCCCGGGGCACCAGCTTGAGCATCTCCTCGGACGCCCGCACCGACACCGGGATCATCAGGATGGCCAGCGCGAGCGCGCCGGCGGCGCCGAACGGCCGCATCCCGAAGCCGAGCAGCAGGAAGGTGTAGACGAACAGGCCGGCGACGATCGACGGCACACCCGTCATCACGTCGACGAAGAACGTCACGGTCTTGGCGAACTTCCCGCGCCCGTACTCGACCAGGTAGATCGCGGTGAAGATGCCGATCGGCAGGGCGATGATCGCGGCGATGGCCACCTGCTGCAGGGTGCCGATCAGCGCGTGGTAGAGCCCACCGCCGTCCATCCGGCTGGTCACGCCGTTCATCGACCGTGTGAAGAAGTCGGCCGAGAACACGGAGAACCCCTTGATGCCGATGTAGGTCAGGATCAGCACCAGCGGCACGATCGCCGCGATGAACGAGGCGTAGATCAAGGTCGTGGCGAACCGGTTTTTGGCCTGCCGGCGGCCCTCCACGCCGACCGACCAGACCGTCAGCACGATGACGAACAGGACGGCCGCGGCGAAGAAGGTCGTGTACCAGCCGGTCCACTCCAGCAGGGTCCGCAGCAGCACGGCCAGCCCGAGGCCGGCCACCGCGCTGCCGTACGGCGCCCAGGCAGGCAGGCGCGCGCCGACCAGTTCCGATCGGGTCGACGGCGCGGTCGCGGTAGCGGTGGTCATTCCTCCACCCTTCCGGGGCACCTCGCCGGCTCGGTGGCCCCGCAAGCGGTGCCGGACCGACGCCGATCATGACGATTCGCTCGGCAGGCCTCGCTCATGATGCCTCCGCCCTTCCGGGACGCCTCGCCGACACCGGCGCCCCCCGAAGGGCGCCGACACCTGTGTTGATGATTCGCGCTCATTTCGAGCCCTCCCGCCCAGATCCCTGCACTCATGTGAACTCCTTGCGCCGGGCGATGACGATCCGGGCCGCGGTGTTGACGACCAGCGTGATCACGAACAGGAACAGGCCGGCCGCGATCAGGGCGGCGATGGCCACCGGCGAACCGCCGGCCTCGCCGAACTTCAGCGCGATGGTCGAGGCGAAGGTGTCTCCGCCGGGCTCGGTGATGTGCCAGTTGATCCGGAATCCGGAGTTGAGCACCAGGGCCACCGCGATGGTCTCGCCCAGCGCCCGGCCCAGACCCAGCATGGCCGCGGAGATGATCCCGGCCCGGCCGAACGGCAGCACGGCGGTGCGGATCATCTCCCACTTGGTGGCGCCCAGCGCCCAGGCGGCGTCCACGGTCTCCCGGGGCACCTGCAGGAAGACCTCGCGACAGACCGCCGAGACGATCGGGATGATCATGATCGACAGCACGATGCCGGCGATCAGCAGCGACTTGCCGAACTGGTCGACGGTGGTCGCCGTGGTGTTGCCGAACAGCGGGATCCAGCCGAAGTACTCGCTCAGCCAGGATTGGAAGCCCTTGGTCTCCGGGATCAGGAAGTACAGGCCCCACATGCCGAACACCAGGGACGGCACCGCGGCCAGCAGGTCGACGACGGCACCCAGCGTGGTGGCCGCGCGCCGGGTGGCGTAGTGCGAGATGAACAGGGCGATGCCGATCGCGATCGGCACGCCGATGAACATCGCAATGAACGCCGACATGACGGTGCCGAAGAACACGGCGGCCATGCCGAACACCGGCGGGGCGCCCTGCGGGTTCCACTGCTCGGTGGTGAACAGGTTGCCGGTGTTCTGGGTGAACGCCGGAATGGCCTTCCACACCAGGAAAATGGCGATCGCCGCCATCACGATCAGCAGGATGGCGCCGGACCCGGCCGCCAGCCCCTTGAAGACCTTGTCGCCCATCCGGACCGACCGGCCCGAGATGCCCGCCTCCGGGCGCCCGTCGGGCAGGATCGTCCCGGGCTTGTCGACGTGGTCCTCGGTGTCCGGCACCGGCCCGCCGATCAGCGGATTGGCGCCGGGCACCCCTTGTGCGGCTATCTCGAACGGATCGTCAGTCCGCGAGTCGTCTCCGGCCGTCTGAACCATCGCTCCTCGGCTTGGTGGTCGTGCGTGGAGTCAGCCGCACATCTGCTCATGATGGCGCTGACCGGGTCACCTGGCGCCCACCCCGGGCCGCCGCATGACGGCACCGGGTGGGCATGCGGGTTCAGCTGACGGTCGAGACCGACGCGATGACCTTCTCCTGGATCGAGGCGGGCAGCGGCGCGGCGCCCAGCTCCTCCAGGGTGGCCTGACCGTCGGTCGAGGTGTAGCCCAGGAACGAGCGCAGCAGCGGCGCAACGTCCGCGGCATTGCCGGCCGAGCAGGTGATCTCGTAGGTGACCAGGACCAGCGGGTAGACACCGGCCTCCTCGGTCGCGTAGTCGAGCTTGAGGGCAAGATCCTTGCCCGTCCCGACGACCTGCGCGGCCTCAACGGCCTTGCCGGCCGATTCCGCGGTCAGCTCGACCGCGCCGCCACCGTTGTCGATCTGCGCGACGTTCAGGCCGTCGTCGATCGCGAAGCCCCACTCGACATAGCCGATGGACCCGTCGGTGCTCTTGACCTGCTTGGACACGCCGTCACTGCCCTGGGCGGCAACACCGCCCGGGGCGACCCACGCCTTGCCCGGGGTGAAGGTCCAGGCGCTCGGCGCGGCCGCGGCCAGGTACTTGGTGAAGTTCTCGGTGGTGCCGGAGTCCTCGGCGCGGTGCACGGCCTGGATGCCGGTGGACGGCAGGGTCACGCCCGGGTTGAGCGCGGCGATGGCCGGATCGTCCCAGGTGGTGATGGTGCCGGCGAAGATGCCGGCGGCGACCTCGGGGGTCAGGATCAGGCTGTCCACTCCGGAGACGTTGAAGGCCAGGGCGATCGGGCCGGTGACCATCGGCAGGTTGAGCGCGGCGTTGCCGCCGCAGCGCTGCGACTGGGCCTGCGAAGCCTGGTCGCCGTTCAGCGCGGAGTCCGAGCCGGCGAAGTCGACCTGGTTGGCGATGAAGTCCTGGATGCCCTTGCCGGAGCCGCCGCCGCCGTAGGCGTTGATGTTGGCGCCGCACTTGGCGTTGTAGTCGGCGATCCACTGCTCCATGACCTTGCCCTGGGCGGTGGATCCCGAGGAGCGCAGCGAGCCCGTCTCGCAGCTGAAGCCGCCCCCCTCGAAGCTGGTCCCGCTGTCCGCCGCGGCCGAAACGCTGGCGGCCGCCGTCCCACCGGCCGCGGCCGTCGTGGGGGTCGTGTTGTTGTCGCTGCCGCAGGCCGCCAGCACCAGGGCTCCCGTCGCCAGGAGCGCCACCAGACCGGCCCGTCGCGTGATCTTCACGCCAGTTCCTCCGTTGAGTTCATCGTTCGTCGATATCGGGCAGCCCGGCCAGCACGGCGGACGCATGGCCCCGACAGACCGGACGGTAGGTGCCCGGTCGAAACGCAAACCCCCCGGAAGGTGAACGGCGGGTGAACCGAATCCGGGCCCGATGTGAGCACGCCCACGCCCGTCCCATGCACACGCATGATTCGGCCTCGCTGCGTGGATTCGGCGAGATGCCAGGCCGGGACTGTCCGCTCGGGCCGCCGACAGCACAGGTCAGGCCACCGACAACGTGCGCCGGGCCGACGATCGGCGTGCGGTCAGGCTCCGCTCGGTCGGTACACGACGTTCGACCGGTGCACTGTAAAGCCGAATCGCTCGTACAGTCGCACGGCCCGCGCGTTGTCCTGCTCGACGTACAGCATCACCGTGCGCAAACCCCGGTCGGCCAGGTGACGCAGGCCGGCGTCGGCGAGCACCCCACCCAGACCGCGCACCTGCGCCTGCGGGTCGACACCGAGGACGTAGATTTCGCCGATCGGGCCGGCCACGCTTTCGTCGTGCGGATGGACCTTGGTCCAGTGGAAGCCCAGGATCTCCTCGCCCGGATCGGCGACGGCCAGGAAGAAGCCGGATGGGTCGAACCAGTCCTGGGCCATCTCGTCACGGAGCCCGGTCAGATCCAGCCGGCCCTGCTCGGGGTGGGTGGCGAAGGCTCTGGCGTTCACACCCAGGAACGCGGCCTCGTCGCGGCCGGGTTCGAAGGTGCGCAGGCGAACGCCCGCGGGGGGTGGGGCGGCCGTCGGCTCGATCGGCAGCACCCGGCGCATCTGCAGCAGCACCCGGGTCGGCCGCAGGTCCAGCCGGGCGGCGACCACCCGCGCGGCCGGCAGATCGCCGTAGGCCCAGACGGCCCCCTGTCCGTCGACCGCGGCCCGCACCAGGGCGGTGCCCAGGCCCCGTCCCCGGTGGTCGGGGGCCACCACGACCTCCGCCGGATCGCCTGCCAGGGCGACCGCGATGCCGACCAGGTCGGTGCCGGATTCATCCCGGGCCGGGAGCACCCGGGCGTCGCCGCCCTGGACAGCGGCCAGGATGTGACCGGAGATCGGGGCGATCGCGTCGGCCGCGACCGCCGCGCCGATCAGGGCCGCCAGGCCGGGCAGCGGTGCTTCCGGCCGTGACCAAGGCCCGAGCCGGCCCGCGGCGCACCCACTCGTCACGCCGGGGTGCCGGCCGATTCGTCGCGCAGGGCCGACCGGGCCGGCGGGACCATCTTGTAGCCGACATTGCGAACGGTGCCGATGAGGGCCTCGTGCTCCGACCCGAGCTTGGCCCGCAGCCGCCGCACGTGCACGTCCACCGTGCGGGTCCCGCCGAAAAAGTCGTAACCCCAGACCTCGGTGACCAGCTGCTCACGGGTGAAGACCCGGCCGGGATGCTGGGCCAGGAACTTGAGCAGTTCGAATTCCTTGTAAGTGAGTTCGAGGGGCCGGCCGCGCAGCCGCGCGGTGTAGGTGTCCTCCTCGATCGTGAGGTCACCCAGGCTGATCATCCCCGAGTTGGCCGAGTTGGTGGTGCGAGCGGCGAGCAGGCGCAGCCGGGCATGCACCTCGGCGGGTCCGGCCGAGGCCAACACCACGTCGGAGACCCCCCATTCGGGCCCGATCGCGACCATGCCGCCCTCGGTGACGATGGCCAGGATGGACACGGCGAGGCCGTCGGCACCCAGCAGCCGGCACAGGGTGCGGGCCGCGGCGAGGTCGTGCCGGGCGTCGAGCAGAAGCAGGTCGTACGGGCCGGAGGTGACCAGCGACGCGGCCTCGGGCGCGGCCGACCGGATGCGGACCGGAAGCAGATCGACCGCCGGCAACACCGACGCCGGACTGGGGTCGGTGGTGAGCAGCAGGAGCTCCATTCCATCTTCTCCTTTACCTGCAGTTCACCTTGATCGAGTCTAACTTCGCACACCGGTGACGGCTCGCCATTAACCGCGGTCAACCTCACAGCCCCGAAGCGCGGGTATGAGCTTTCAGTTACGGAATTACCAGGCCCGTGTGACGACCATGTAACGCGGGTCACGTTCCTGCAGGTCGGAGCGGTCGAGTGTGACATGATCCGCACGATGCCCGACAACGTTGGCGCTACGGGGCCGCGGCCCTCCGTGGCCCGGATGCCGGACGGTGCCGGACGGCCTGGCCGGCGGGCATCCCATCGACCCCTCGTTGGCGATGAGCACCCGGCCGGCGCCGCTGTGGCCGGAGGCGACAGTTGACACGATCATCGCCTGCCCCCAAGACGCACGGCGTGTGGGCGGGGTTCCACTGCGTCGCCGATGACGGTGTCGCGCTCGCCGGGCTGCACGTCCCGGGCCCGATCGACGGGGGCCGTATACGTCCTGGCCCACGGCTTCACTCACGGGATCGCCAAGCCGGCCACCCGCGCCGCAATCGGGGCGTTCGCCCAGCACGGAGCGGTCGTCGCGGCCGACTTCCGCGGGCACGGCAAGTCCCAGGGTCGCTCCTCGGTGGGCCGGGACGAGGTGCTCGACCTGGACGCGGTGGTCCGCTGGACCCGGTCCGCCGGATACCCGGCGGTCACGGTGGTCGGGTTCTCCCTGGGCGCCGCGGTCGCGCTGCGCCAGGCGGCCCTGGGCGCCGACCGGCCGGACGTCGTGGTGGCGGTGTCGGCACCGGCCCGCTGGTACGTGCGGGAGAGCGTCGCCATGCGCCGCCTGCACTGGCTGCTGGAACACCCGCTGGCCGTGCAGATGGGCGCCGCGCTCGGCGTCCGGCTGGGCGAGCCCTGGACGGACCTGCCCCGCAGTCCGGTCGAGGTGGCCCCCGACATCGATCTGCCCTTGCTGCTCGTGCACGGCACCAACGACGGCTACTTCACGCCCGCGCACGGGATCGCCCTGCAGGACGCCTCCCGGGACGGACAGTTGTGGATCGAGCCGGGCATGGGCCACGGCGAGACCGGGATGACCCCCGAATTGGCCGAACGGATCGCCGACTGGTCCGCGACGACACTCGGCGAGCGGATCTGACCTGGGTCGACGGCCCCCACTGCTGGGCGAGTTCGCCGGCAACGGCCCGGCGTTCGGCAGGCGAAGTGTCGCTGCGCCGGCACTTTCTGCCGAACCCGGATGGCTGCGAGCGGCGCACGGGGCCGTCGTCGACGTTGGGCTGACACACTCGTCGGGTGCGCAAGTTCCTGATCACCCTGGTGGTGCTGGCCGTGCTGCTGGTGGCGGCCGACTTCGGCGCGCGCGCCTACGCCGAGAATCGCGCGGCCGATGCGGTCCAGACCGAGCTCGGGCTGACCCAGGCCCCCGACGTCTCGATCGAGGGCTTCCCGTTCTTGTGGCACGCCGTGCAGGGCTCCTATCCGGCCGTGATCATCACCGCCTCGAACGTCGACGACGGCCTGCTGCCGGGAACCCGAGCCCGGGTCGACCTGACGACGGTCACCCTGCCGCTACGGGACGCGATGGCCGGCGACACCTCGCAGCTGACCGCCCAGGCGACGGCGCTGCAGGTGGTCATCCCGCTGTCGTCACTGCAGGCCGCCCTACCGCGGCAGGACGTCACCCTCTCCGCCGGACCGGACGGCACCCTGCAGGCCGACACCACGCTGACGGTGGCCGGGGTGAGCATCCCGGTCACCGGTTCGGTCAAGCTGTCGGTGGCCGACGACCAGCTCATGCTCGCCGTCGGGAACCTGTCCGCGGCCGGCATCGATCTCACCCAGGCGGCGCAGCAAGCCGCGTCCGCCCTGGCGACCGGGCTGACCACGACCGTCCCACTGGCAGGTCTGCCGTTCAGCGTGACGGCCGGCGACGTCCAGGTGAGCGGGAGCGACGTCGTGATCACCGTGAACACCGGTCCGGTCACCTTCCAGGATCTGCAGCGGTAGTCGGCCGAGCCCGCGAGGCCGGCACCACAGGACCGTGCGCCCGCGATCGGGTGACGGCGGAACCGGGACTACGCCCCGCCCTCCGCCTCCGCTCGTCGGTTGCGTTCTCGCAGACTGCTACCGTTGTCCGCATGGGCCCGTTGCTGACCAGCCGGCGCGCGGTTGACCTCGTGCGCGTCGGCAGCGCTCTCTGTTGCAGCGACCCCGGGTGCCCCCTGTCCTGCCGCTGAACCCCGGCCGCACCCGTTCATCGATTTGCCGCTCGGTCGACCGCTGCGCGCAGATCGTCCCAGCACCTGCCTGACCCTGCCGCCCCAGCAGTCCCCCCACCCGCACCACCCCCGCAAGGAGCACACGCATGAGCCGCGAGGACTCCCTCGTCACCACCGAATGGGCAGAACAGAACCTGTCCACCCAGGGCGTCGTCTTCGTCGAGGTCGACGAGGACACCACCGCCTATGACGCCGGGCACGTCCCCGGCGCCGTCCGCATCAACTGGAAGACCGAGTTGCAGGACCCGGTCCGCCGCGACTTCGTCGACCGCGCCGGCTTCGAGAAGCTGCTGTCGGCCAAGGGCATCTCCAACGACGACGCCGTGGTGCTGTACGGCGGCAACAACAACTGGTTCGCCGCCTACGCCTACTGGTACTTCAAGCTGTACGGGCATCAGGACGTCAAGCTCGTCGACGGCGGCCGCAAGAAGTGGGAACTGGACGGCCGCGCCCTGGTCACCGTGGTCCCGGATCGCGTGGAGACCACCTACACCGCCAAGGATCAGGACCTGACCATCCGCGCGCTGCGCGACGAGGTCATCGACGCCATCGGCGCGCAGAACCTGATCGACGTCCGCTCCCCCGACGAGTTCTCCGGCAAGCTGTTCGCGCCGGCGCACCTGCCGCAGGAAGCCGCCCAGCGGGCCGGCCACATCCCCACCGCCCTGAACGTTCCCTGGTCAAAGGCCGCGAACGAGGACGGCACCTTCAAGTCCGACGACGAGCTGACCGCGCTGTACGCCGAGGTCGGCCTGGACAACGAGAAGGACACCATCGCCTACTGCCGGATCGGCGAGCGCTCCAGCCACACCTGGTTCGTGCTCACCGAGATCCTGGGCAAGAAGAACGTCAAGAACTACGACGGCTCCTGGACCGAGTACGGCTCGCTGGTCGGCGTGCCCGT
>DATDBV010000282.1:0-3335 GCA_036524715.1 Nakamurella sp.
GCTGTTCTTCCGGGTGGTCTTCCCGCTGATGCGGCCGGTCACCGTCACCATTGTCGTCGTGCAATCCGTCTTCGTGTTCAACAACTTCGATTTCGCCCTGTACTACCTGCCCGGCGACGAGAACGCCACCGTGCAGCTCACACTGTTCAACTACCAGGCGCAAAGCGTCAGCGCGTGGAACCTGCTGTTCATGTGCGTTCTCGTCATCACCATTCCACTGCTGATCATGTACATCATTTTCAACCGGCAGATCGTCGCCGGCATGACAGCCGGCGCCGTCAAGGGATAAGCACACGAAAGTGAACGCCCACAGGGGGTCGACCCGATCGACGGTCGCCCCGCCGGTGTGAGGTTCCCGTGGCGCAGGAACAGCTCACCCGTCGAGAGCCGGACTTCGCTCAACGATGCGGGACGGGCCGCCACCGCCCGATCACGGCAAGAACCATTCACCGAATCGACCCAGGAAGGAGGCACCTCGTGGATACACCAACTGCCACATCGTGGATCGCCGGCGACGAACTCACCACCCCCTCGATCCGGTGCGCCGTCGCCGAGCTGGCCTACTTCCGGGTGGAGACCCGAATCGAGCAGGCGGTGGTCGGGGCGGTCCCGGTCGAGTTGACGGCCGAATCCCGGTACCGGCTGACAGTGAACGAGGTGCTGGTCTCGGCCGGCCCGGCGAAACCGTCCGGCGGGGTGTGGTTCGTCGACACCATCGACATCTCCGGGCATTTGCGGGTCGGCGTCAATGTCATCGGCATCGAGGTGCTTTCCTACTCGGTCGACAGAACGGGAAACGCGTCGATCCTGCGGACGGGGTCACCGGGCCTGAGCGTGAGCGGCTCGCTGCCGAACGGGACCGACCTGGCCGATCCCCGGACCTGGCGGTGGCGACCGGTGCCGGGCCGCCGGTTCCGTCAGGGTGAGAACACCGTCTTTCTGGGCATCCAGGAGGATGTCGACGGCAAACTGGTTCCGCACGGCTGGCTGTCGGCGGGCTTCGACGACTCGTCCTGGCCCGTGCCCACCGGCGACGGTGCGCCCGCCTTCCTGGACCGGATCCAGCGGCCCCGCACCCTGCCCCGGCCGATCCCGGCGTTGACACTGGACCGCGTCGAGTTCACCGCCGTCACCGCGAGCACCGACGACGAGCTGGACTGGGACGCGTTCATCGCCGGCGCGGAGGACGTCGAGATCGGCCCGCACCGGACCGTCCAGGTCGACCTGGACGCGGCCGAGCTGATCACCGCCTACTTGGGCCTACAACTGGTCGGCGGCGCCGGCGCCACCGTGGAGCTCACCGCGGCGGAATGCTACGAACTCGAGCCGGTCGAGATCCCCTGGCAGCGGCGCAAGGGCGACCGCACCGACGCCGTCAACGGCGACCTGTATGGCGACCCTGACACCTACCGGCCGGCCGGGGTGGGCACCGACAACCGGCCGGAACGGTTCACCCCGTACTGGTTCCGCACTTTCCGGTACCTGCGCCTGAAGATCACCACGGCCGACTCGCCGATACGGCTGGCCGGCCTCGCTGTCACCCGGACGCACTACCCGCTGGCCATCGAAGGAACCTTCTCGTCGTCAACGGCATCGGACACTCGGCTCTGGGACACGAGCGTTCGGACACTGCTGAACTGCATGCACGAAACCTTCGAGGACTGCCCGTTCTACGAACAGTTGCAGTACGCGATGGACACCCGCTCGCAGGCGCTGTTCACCCTGCACCTGTCGACCGATGACCGTCTGGTCCGCCGGGCAATCGAGGACTTCGCCGCCTCGGGCGACCCCAACGGGTTGACCGAAAGCCGCACCCCGTGCGTCCAACCCCAGTTCATCCCCGGCTTCTCCCTATTCTGGATCTTCATGGTCGCCGACCATCTCGATCACGTCGGAGACCGCGCCTTCACCGGGCGCTTCCTCGGCCGGATCGACGCGGTGCTCGGGTACTTCGACCGATCACTGTCCGACGAAGGCTTCGTGCTGTCCCCGCCGGACGACCAGCACGTCTGGAACTTCGTCGACTGGACGCAGGAGTGGACCGCCACCCGCGGCGTCCCCGACCTGGGTGCCCGCCGGGCGAACACCATCACCACCTTCATGTACATCGCGGCGCTGCGCAGCGCCGCGACCATCGCTGCGCACTGCGGCCGCCCCGGGTTGGCCGGCGAGTACCACTCCCGGGCCGCCGACCTGTCCGGTCGGATCACCACCCAGGCCTGGGACCCATCCACGGGATACGTCCGCGACTCCGACACCGGGCGTCCGCAGAGCCAGCACGCCCAGGTCTGGGCCGTCCTGTCCGAGTCGGTGACCGGTCGGTCCGCCGCCGCGCTGCTGCGGCGGGCCATGGCTGACGACTCGCTCGCGGTCTGCTCCTACGCCATGTCGCTGAGCTTGTTCGACGCCCTGCGCATGGCCGGACTGGACGAGCTGATCAGCTGGCAACCCTGGCACGACATGCTCGCCGTGGGCCTGACCACCTGGGCCGAGGACACCGTCAGCAACCGCAGCGACTGTCACGCCTGGGGCAGCGTCCCCCTGCAACAGTTCCCCCGCTACGTCCTGGGCGTACGACCCAGCGCCCCCGGCTTCGACGCCGTCACCATCGACCCGGTACCCAGCGACCGCGACTTCGCCGAAGGAACGGTGCCGACTCCACACGGCACGATCCAGGTCCGCTGGGAGCGGACCGACGCCGACTCGCGGCTGATCCGGGTACGGATGCCGGCGACCGTCAAGTTCGACCTCGGCTCCCGCGCCCACATCGTGTCCGAACGAATCATCGGTGACACGAGAGAACTGTCCTACCAGCAGACGTCACCGTCGGCCGCACTCCCCAACCTTCGATGAAAGGCGTTCCTCCCATGACTTCCACCGCGCCGCAGATTGTCTCGGCACCGTACTGGGACCCTGCGCTGCCGGTCCCCGACCGGGTCGGGGATCTGCTGTCCCGGATGACGCTGCCGGAGAAGGTGGGACAGATGCTCCAACTCGATGCGCGCGGTGACCTGGACGACCTGGTACGCGGCAAGCTCACCGGATCCCTGCTGCACGCCTCACCGAGGCGGATGCTGCACGCCCGGACGCTGGTGGCCACCACCCGACTGCGGATTCCGCTGCTGATGGCCGACGACTGCATCCACGGCCACTCGTTCTGGCCGGGTGCGACGATCTTCCCGACGCAACTCGGCATGGCCTGCACCTGGGATCCGGACCTGATCGAACGCGGCGCCCGGGCCGCGGCCATCGAGATCGCCGCAACCGGCCTGCACTGGACGTTCTCCCCGGTGCTGTGCATCGCCCGGGACCTGCGGTGGGGCCGGGTCAACGAG
>DATDBV010000283.1:0-7882 GCA_036524715.1 Nakamurella sp.
CATGAGGGCGGCCGCGACCAGCGTCAGCACCACCATCGGGGTCCAGTCCATGGCGGCGACCGGCACCTGCGGCACGTGGCTGTACGGGGACAGGTTCATGATCCACTGAGGCAGCTGCAGCAGTTCGCCGAGCTGCCCGAGCAGCAGGGCGACGACCAGCACCGCCCACGCCAGCCCGGTGAACCGTGGGGCCAGCCCGACCAGGGCGACCGCGATCCCGCCCAGGACCAGCGTGGCCGGCAGCTGCACCAGCATGGCGCCCGGCGCGCCGCCGAACCCGGCGAAGCTGCCCAGCTGGAGCGAGTTGACCATGCCGGCGACCAGGCCGGCGGTGAGCAGCAGCAGGGCCGGGCCGACGATCACGAAGCCGAGGTGGCCGAGCATCCACCTGATCCGGCCGACCGCGGTGGCCAGCACCGGACCGACCCGGTCGGCCGTCTCCTCGGACCGCATCCGCAGCGCCGTGGAGATCGCATAGCCGCCGACGATGAGGCCGGTCAGCACGCCCATCACCGACAGCAGCATGTCGGTGATGGCTCCCGCGCCGCCGATCTGCGCCATCACCCGCTCGAGCTGGGCGTTGCCGGTCAGCAGGCTCTCGCTGGTGGACGCGACCGCGCCGGTGACCACGCCGAGCGCGACCATGCCGGCCAGCCAGCCGATGAGGGTGCCGCGGTGCAGGCGGACGGCGAGCGCCTCCGGGGTGCCCAGGCGCGGGTTGGCCGCCGGCCCCAGCCGGGCCGACACCAGTCCCAGACCCAGGTCCCGATGGTCGAGCAGCCGAACCGCGACCGCCAGGCCGGCCAGGCCGGCCAGGACGAAGAGTCCGAGAATCCACAGGTTGTTCTCGCCGAACGGTTGGACGTGGTTCGCCCAGCCCTGCGGACTCAACCAGGTCAGCCAACTCAGCGAGCTGTCCACGTCGCCGACAGCCCGCAGCGCGTACGTCACGGCGACCGCAGTGCAGGCCAGACCAGTTGCGGTACGCGAGCTCTCGGCGATCTGGGCGGTCACCGCGGCGACCCCGGCGAACACCACCCCGCAGCCGGCCAGCGCGCCGCCGAAGGCCAGCGCACCGAGCGCGTCCTGCCCGTTGGCCAGGCCGGCCGCCGCGGCCAGCGCGCCGATGGCCAGGCTGGCCCCGACCGCCACGGTCACCGCGGCGGCCAGTGGCGCGGCCCGACCGACCACTGAGGACGCCAACAGTTCGGTGCGGCCGGCCTCCTCGTCCGCGCGGGTGCGGCGAACCACGGTGAAGACCGCCATCAGGCCGACCATCGAGGTGCCGACGGCGAGGATCCGCCAGGCCGAGATGGCACCGACCGTCGTGCCACTGATCGGCCCGGTGATGGCCAGGAACGCCGGGTTGACCGCGATGCTCCGGGCCAGCGCCTCCCGTTCGGCCTGCACCGGGTACAACGCGGCGATGGTGGAGAACGTCGACGCCGCGACGAGCGCGAGGCCCAGCACCCAGGCGATCAGCGGGATGCGTTCGCGCCGAAGGTTGAGCCGGATCAGCGTGCCGGTGCCGGTCAGCCGACCGCCCGAGGATGCGGCCGTCGCGGGCGGGCGGATGGCGGTGGTCATCGCGCCGCCGCCTTCTGGAGCTTCGGTGCGGCCGGCCGCTCCGGCCCTTCCTCGAGGTGGTCGCCGTAGTGGCGAAGGAAGAGTTCCGCCAGGGTGGGCGGGCTCGCGGCCAGCGTGCGCACGCCACCGGCCACCAGCGCCTTGAGGACACCGTCGAGCGCGGACGAGTCGACGTCGAGCCGGATCCGGTGGGCCTCGACAACCGCGTCGTGCACGCCCGGCAGACTCGCCAGCCCGGCCGGCACGGTGTCCACCTCGGCGGCGATCGAGGTCCGGGTCAAGTGCCGCAGTTCGGTGAGGGTTCCGGTCTCCACCACCCGCCCGCTGCGGATGATGCTGACCCGGTCGCACAGCGCCTCGACCTCGGACAGGATGTGACTGGACAGCAGCACGGTCCGCCCGCGGTTGCGCTCGGTGTTGACACAGTCCTGGAAGACGGCCTCCATCAGCGGGTCCAGGCCGGACGTCGGCTCGTCCAGGACCAGCAGTTCGACATCGGAGGCCAGCGCGGCGACGATCGCCACCTTCTGCCGGTTGCCCTTGGAGTACGCGCGACCCTTCTTGCGCGGGTCCAGTTCGAACCGTTCGATCAGCTCGTCGCGCCGACGGGTGTCCAGGCCGCCGCGCAGCCGGGCCAGCAGGTCGATCACCTCGCCGCCGGACAGGTTCAGCCAGAGATTGACGTCGCCGGGCACGTACGCCAGGCGCCGGTGCAGCGTCACGGCGTCGCGCCAGGCGTCCGCGCCGAGCAGGGTCGCGGTGCCGGCGTCCGCCCGCAACTGCCCCAGCAGGACCCGCAGCGCGGTGGACTTGCCGGCCCCGTTGGGCCCGAGGACGCCGTGTACCTCGCCGGTGCGGACGGTCAGGTCGAGCCCGTCCAGGGCCCGGACCTGGCCGAAGGTCTTGACCACGCCGCTCATCTGGATCGCCGGGGTGCCGGTCATGGCTGCCTCGATTCTGTGTTCGCGCGTTGGGATCGGAACGCGTTCAGGTAGTCGTCGGTGCGATAGAGCCCGTGGGTGAACAGCTCCAGGGCGGGCACGCCATAGCGGTCCGTGATCGCCGCGATGTCCAGGTCCGTTGGATGGCCATCGGGCGGCGGCGGGATCGCGTAGCGGGCGAACGTGTAGGTGCCCAACTTGTACATCACGATCAGTTCGGCCCGGGCCCGCTCGTCCCCGGTCGGGCTGGCGACCCCGGCGGCGACCGTTGCCTCCAGGTACTGCTCGGTGTCGGTGACCAGGCGGTCCCAGAGCCGTTGGGCGAGGTCGCCGCCCTCGTTGAGGGTGCGCATGACATAGGGGACCAGGGGGGACAGGTGTGGGGTCGAGTTGATCAGGTCCAGGGTGTCGCCGGCGCCCAGGTTCTGTGCGGCCGCCCGGGTCATCTGCTCCATCAGTTCGGCGACGTAGGCGTCGCACGCCTCCCGCAGCCCGTCCTTGGAGCCGAAGTGGTGGATCACCAGCGCGGGGGAGACGCCGGCGCCCGCGGCGATGGCTCGCACCGTCGCCGTCCGGAAGCCGTGTCGGCCGAAGTACACGATCGCCGAGTCCCGGATCCGGGCCCGGGCGGTCAGGTCCTCCGGCGGCGTCTGCGCTGAACGCATGAACAGTATGCTAAACACGCGTTTAGCCCTCGGGCAAGTGTGTTGTGGTGCGCGTCACCGATCGAACCTTGCGCGAGCAGGACGGCGGGCGGTCCGGCGCCATGCTTGGCTGATCAAACCCGCGTTCCGGGGCCGGATTCATCGGGTCGTGGGCGGCTTTGATCAGCGGATCGTCGGCGGAGCCACGCCGTTTCTGTCGAATCATCGTGCCTGGTATGTCAGAAACTTCCGCTTCGGCCGCCAACCCGCCGCGGCGCTGATCAATTCGGCGAAAGTGCGCCCGAATTGTACGGATCGGCGCCGAATTTATCAGCCCGGCCCGCGCAAGCCCGGCCGAGATCCACAGGGGCAGTCCAAGAAGGCTGCACATGTGGATCTCGGCGGGCGGCGGCCCCGGCCAGCCGATCCGACATCCGCACCAGCAGGCGAAGAAAGCTGCGCATGTGGTTCGGCGCGCAGCGGCCGGGCCCGCCGCTCCGCCTGGAGCCGAGCGTGCTGCGCACCCGCCCCCGCGAGCCCATCCGACATCCGCACCAGCAGTCCAAGAAGGCTGCACATGTGGATCTCGGCGCGCGCGGCGGCCCGACTGCGCGAATTCTGACGGGGCGCCCCGGCGGGGGCGCCACCCGCTATTCAGCTCGGCGCCGATTCGTCCCGTCGTCCGGATTGTGAAGCCGCTGAGCAATCCGGTTCCTTCGTCACCGAATTGCCTTCAGCGGCCTCCTCCTGTGCTTGATGGCGGCCGAGCAAGCTCGGCCGACTGGAGCCGGGAAGGTCCGCGGACAGTCGGCGGCGCCTGGCCTACTCGCCGGGGTACCGCACGCCGAGCTGGCGGCGGATCTCGTCGATGGTGGCCAGGATGCGCACGGTCTCGTCCAGCGGCAGCAGCGGCGACTCGGTCGCACCGTCGGCGACGAGCTGGGCCACGTGCGCCGCCTCGAAGCTCAGCCCGTGGTGACCGGTGATCGGGTCGGGGTCCCGCACCGTCCGCCCGGCCGGTGTGGTCAGTGTCAGCGCGGCCGGTCCGTAGAACGGTCCGGACAGCTCCAGGTAGCCGGCCGAACCCGAGATCGAGGCCGTGGTCGGCGTCCTGGCCAGCAGCGTGGTGTTCAGGCAGGCCTGGGCGGATCCGGTGGCCAGCGTGACCGACACCTGCGCGTCGACCCCGGTGTCGGTGATCGACCCGGTCGCCACCACGGTATCCGGCCCGCCGAGGACGAACGAGGCGAACGAGATCGGGTAGATCCCCAGGTCCAGCAGGGCGCCACCGGCCAGCGCCGGGTTGAACAGCCGACCCTGCGGATCCGGATCGAACGACTGGCCGTGATCGGCCAGCACGGTGGTCACCTCACCCAGGGCGCCGTCGGCGAGCAGTTGGGCGATGACGTCGGTCTGCGGCAGGAAGCGGGACCACATCGCCTCCATGGCCAGCACGCCCTGCGCCCGAGCCGCCGCCACCACCTGCGCCGCCTCGGTCGCATTGCGGGTGAACGCCTTCTCCAGCAGCACATGCTTGCCCGCGGCGATGGCCAGCAGCGCCTGCGCGGCGTGCTCGCTGTGCGGCGACGCAACATACACGACGTCCACGTCGGGGTCGCCGACGAGCTCGTCATAGGAGCCGACCGCGCGCTCGATGCCGTGGGCGGCGGCGAACGCGCGGGCCCGGGCCAACGATCGCGACCCGACCGTCACCACCCGCTGCCGGGTGTACCGGGACGCCGCGTCCACGAACGCGGCAGCGATCCGGCCCGGGGCCAACACCCCCCAGCGCAGCGGCGGCGCGTTCAACGGGTTCGGCGTGCGGGCGACGGGGAGAGCGACACTCATGTGCGGCATCGTGTCAGCTGGTCGGCCGAGCACGTGAGGCGCCATGCGGGACAGCAGGGGGCGCCGAAACGCACCCGGCGACAAGAGTCGGCTTCTTGCGAGGCCGCCATCAGGCGCAGGAGGCGCTGCAGCAATTCGGTGACGAGGGAACCGGAATGCTCGGCCCGGCTCCTCCAGGAGCCGGTTCTGCTGCGCGGTCCTGGGCAGACTGGGGCGGTGCACCACCTCACGTTCCGCCCGGTCAGAGCGTCTTACTGACGTGCCCAAGGTTCCGTTCGAACGCGTCGTCGCCCAGTACGGGCGCACGGTGCTGCGGGTGTGCCGGGCGCTGCTCGACCCGACCGACGCCGACGACGCCTGGGCCGAGACGTTTCTCGCGGCGCTGCGGGCCTACCCCGACCTGCCCGCCGCCGCCAACGTCGAGGCGTGGCTGGTCACCATCGCGCACCGCAAGGCGATCGACGTGGTGCGGGCGCGTCGCCGGCGGGCGATCCCGGTGGCCGATACCCCCGACGCGGCCTCGGCCATCGGCAACCCGAGCGAGCCCGCCGACGACCTGTGGGCGGCCGTCCGCGCCCTGCCGGACCGGCAACGGCACGCGGTCGCCTACCACCATGTGGCCGGGCTGCCGCACCGGGACGTCGCGCAGATTCTCGGTGGTTCCCCGGAGTCTGCCCGCCGGGCCGCCGCCGACGGCATCAAGGCACTGCGCCGCACGCTGGCCCAGCAGGAGGAGATCCCGACATGAACGGTCCGGTCAACGAACTCACGGCTGAACTCACGGCTGAACTCACGGCTGAACTCACGGCCGAACTCGCGTCCGAACGACCCGAGGACGGCGCCAACCTGCGCCACCTGCACGAGCGCCTGGCGACCGCAGCCCGTCTCCAGGGCGTCCTGGACGTGTCCTATCGGACCCTGGATACGCCGGTCGGGTCGCTGCTGCTGGCCGGCACACCGGTCGGCCTGATCCGCATCGCCTTCGCCGAGCAGGATCACGACCGGGTGCTGGACGATCTCGCCCAGCGGGTCAGCCCGCGGATCCTGGCCGACGCCCGCCCGTTGGAAGCTGTCGTGCGTGAGCTCGACGAGTATTTCGCCGGCACCCGGCAGCGCTTCGACCTGCCGCTGGACCACCGCCTGATCAGCGGTTTCCGCGCACAGGTGCTGGCCCAACTGCCGCGGATCGACTACGGGCACACGGCCAGCTACGCCCAGGTCGCGCTGGCGGCGGGCAACCCGCGCGCGGTGCGGGCGGTGGGCTCGGCCTGCGGGGCGAACCCCCTGCCGATCGTCGTGCCCTGCCATCGGGTGGTCCGGTCCGACGGGTCGCCCGGTGGCTACGCCGGTGGCCCGGCCGCCAAGAAGGTGCTGCTGGCCCTGGAGTCTGCGGCTGAATCCGCGGCCGGCGGGTGACCGGGATCAGTCGAGGGGCGCGATCGTCAGGCTCAGCGAGTGCCGGCCGCCGGGCGGCAGCACGACCAGGTCGGTGCCGGAGTTGAACGCATCGGGCGGGCAGGTCATCGGCTCGACGGCCAGGGCCCGGCGGTTCAGGGTGGGGTGGTTCGCATCCGGGATGCACAGTTGCAGCCACGGGCAGGACCGGTCCCACGTCATCGCCACGCCGCGGCCGCTCGGCCCGATCAGGCGCAGGGTGGCCATGTCGGCGTCATCGAAACCCAGGTCCGTGAAGGCGTGATCGACCTCGATCCCGCGCAGCGAGGTCGCCGCGGCGAAGTCGTAGCCGGCCGCGCCCACCGGGGCCAGGTCGACGGGCAGCAGCCGCTCCGGGTCGACGGTCAGGTACCGGCGCGCCGCGACCTGAACGGTCCACTCGTCGACCCCGCCCCCGCCGGCGATCAGGTACGGGTGGAACGAGGCCCCGTACGGGGCGTCGGTGTCGCCCGAATTGGCCGCCGTGAGGGTGAACGTGAGCCCGTCGCCGGAAAGCCGATAGTGCGCCTGCAGGTCCAGCAGGAAGGGGTATCCGCGCTGCGGCCAGATCCGATGCGACAGGGTGACCGATTCCGGCTCGGCGGAGGTGATCGTCCAGGGCGCGAACGCGACCAACCCGTGCAGCGCACTGCCCCGCTCGGGTTCGGTCAGCGGAACCTGGAACCCCTGGTCGCCGAACCGGTACCGGCCGTCGGCCAACCGGTTGGGCCAGGGCGCGAGGACCGCGCCCTGGTAGCCGAACGGCAGATCACGGCGTCCGAAGCCGGCGATGAGCGGCCGGCCCTGCCAGCTCAGCTCCCGCAGGGTCGCGCCGACCTCGGTGACGATCGCGGTCAGGCCGCGGGCGTGCAGGACGGTCTGGGTACCGGTGGGAATCACCAGGACAGGATGGCCGATCAGCCGGTCCCGGCAACCGGGGCCCGCCGGTGCCTGGGCATCGGCATCCGTGGTTCCACCATCCGGTTGAGGTGGGCGGGGGCCGACCGGCTCGGTCGCTCCACCAGCGCGTCGGCGGCGGACAGGACGAGGTCGGTGACCCGGCGCTTGCCCTTGCGCAGCGAGGCCACCCGCTCGCGGGTGACCACCCGATCACCCAGGTACAGCACGGCCCAGATCAGGCCGTCGGGGTCACGTTCGACCTGTCCGACGTAACTCGGCGTCGTCTGTCGTTCGCTCACCCCGGCTCCATTCCTCACAGTAGGTCACAGCTATCCAAAGGCGCTCTACTCGGCGGTCCGCCGCCGGTGCACCATTCGGCCTAGGCCAATTGTCGGGGATCCTGCATTTCGACGCCAGGGTCCATTGGGATGCACCTTCCGATAGCCGCGTGACACGCAGTGGTTTGATTCTCCGGCTCCCTGGCACCGAATGCGTGGCGTCAGGGCCGCTGATCACCGGATGCGTCGT
>DATDBV010000284.1:0-29192 GCA_036524715.1 Nakamurella sp.
CGGTCGCCTCGGGCGACCGGATGCTCCCCACCACTCACGGGATCAGGTGACTGACACTAGGCGACGGCCTTCTCGGCGAGCAGCGCCTGCTTGCGGGCCTCGTTGTGCTCGACGATCTCGGCGAACTTCTTCTCGGTCAGCGGGTAGGCGATGAAGGCGATCATGGCCAGGATCGCGGCGACGGCCGGGACCAGGCCGATGGCGGCCTTGATGGCGGTGATCGCGGATTCCGGCTGGACCTGGTCAGCGGCCAGCTTGGTGATGTAACCGCCCAGGGCCAGGGCGAACGCGCCCAGCGCACCGCCGATGGACTGGGTGATCTTGCGGGTGAAGGAGAAGATCGCGTAGGTGGCGCCCTCGGTGCGCTGCCCGGTCTTCCATTCGCCGTACTCGACGGTGTCCGCCTCCAGCGCCCACATCAGGGTGTTGATCAGCGACACGCCGAAGCCCTTGATCGCGTAGAACAGCAGCGCCAGCAGCGGCAGCGAGGCCGGGGTGAGGAACAGCGCGACGCCGCCGACGACGGTGAACAGGCCGCAGTACTGGAACAGGTTCTTCTTGCCGAACTTGCCGACCAGCATCGGCACGAACGGCGCGGTGGCGAACTGCACGACCACCTGGGCCAGGGTCATCCAGATGAGGAACTTGGCGTCGCCCAGCACGTAGATCGCGTAGTACGCCATCGCCCCGCCCACCGCGAACGCGCCGATCAGGTAGAAGAAGCTGGACGCGCACAGGATGCCCAGCGCCTTGTTGGTCTTTAGGGTGCGCAGGGTGTCCCTGATGCCGACGCGGGGTTCGGCCCGGACGACGGTCTCCCGGCACGTGAAGAAGGTGAGCAGGTAGAGGGCGAAGCCCAGCGCGACGAACAGCAGGGTGGTGTTGAGGAAGACCTGCTGGAGCTGATCGGCCCGCTCCTGGGCGGACAGCGCCTTGTTGCCGCTGATCGACTGGATCTGCGGGGCGATGATGAAGGTCAACAGCAGGCTGGCGGAGCCTGCGCCGAGTCCCCGGGAGACGGCGAGCTTGGCGCGCTCCTTGGGCCGCTGGGTCATCGCGGTGGCCAGCGAGCCGTAGGGCACGTTGACCATCGAATACAGCAGCCCCAGCACGGCGTAGGTCAGGTACGCGTACATGAGCTGTGTGCCGCCGTCCCAGCCGGTCGGCACGTAGAACGTCAGGACGCTCATCACCAGCAGCGGGAACGAGAAGAACAGGATGAACGGCCGGAACTTGCCCCAGCGGGTCATCGTGCGGTCCACCATGCGGCCGGCGAACAGGTCGGCGAAGGCGTCCCACAACCGGACGATCAGGAACATGGTGCCGATCGCGGCGGCCGGCAGGCCCACTACGTCGGTGTAATACAAAAGCAGGAACGCCGTGCCAAGGGCGAAGGCAAGATTGTTGGCGAAGTCGCCGGCGCTGTACCCGATAAGGGTGCGGATGCCGAGCTTGCCCGCCGGGGGCAGCTTGGTCTCGGGACTCCGGACGGTCGTCATCGTCATCGTTTTCCACCTCGGTGTGGTCGGGAATGCGTTGGTCGGGAGGGGGTTTGGCAGCGGCTGCGGAAAGCGCGCCGCGGTGTTGGGAGAAGCATGGGTGGAGGCCGGGAATTGTGACAATCGGTTGCCATGTGTTGCCCTATTTCGGACAGTTTCGGTGTTCGTCCCGACCTGCCGGACATGCAGTTTCCAGGCCCGCCGTACATGCATGTCCGCAGGTCGGCCCGCGAACTGGCGTCCGTGAAGGGGGTGGCCCGATGCCGCCTGACCGGCGAACGAGTCGGCCTTGTCAGCGGCCGAGTCGGCGCACCAAGCCATTGCCGGCCGCGCCGGCGAGCGCGGCACCGGCGCCCTGGACCCATGGGCGTGGATGGTGATCGCCCGCCGCCGGGACGCGGTCATCGGGGTCAGGTCGACGTGCACGGCGGTCGCCGGGGAATGGGCGGCCGCGCCGGGCTGCCTGCCGAACAGGATCCGGCCGGTGCCGATGCCCAGTTCGCTCAGGTCGACCCGGAACGCGTAGGGATCGTCGACGTCGTGGGATGCAGCTCGAATCCGCGCAGCAGTGCCGGGATCGGGCTCATGTCCGCAGGACCAGTCGGCCGTCGCGGACCAGCACCTCCATGCCCGCAGCCATCGCCAGCCGGGCCCGTGCGTCGGCGAGCGGTCCGGGCAGCCGGTACCCACCGCGCAACTCGTCCCAGATCGCGGGTTGCTGGGGGACGTCGGCGCGGACGGTCCCGCCGGGCACGCCCAGGACGTCGTTCATGATCGTGGCCAGGGAGCCGGGTGTCGGCACCCGGCGACCGGGTGACCGCCTCACCGAAGACCGGCCGGAGCAGGCCGCGGGCGTGTGGAACCTCCCTGATGCCGGCGGTATGGGTCAGCAGATGACGGATGGTCGCCGGCCGCTGATGCGGGTGGGCGGGGATGAGCCGGAAGCTGCGCAGGTAGTCGTTGGCAGGCGCGTCGAGCTCGATCCGTCCCTGCTTGCTCCCACAGCTGCATCGCCGCGATCGCGGTGAACGTCTTGGTGATCGACGCCACCCGGACGATGGCCCTCCCCGGCGGACAGGTCCCATTCGGCCAGACCGAATCCGAACGCCGCGTCCCACTCGCCGAGCACGAACGACGCTCTATACGCTCTATACAGGGACGCCGGCACCCGGTCACCTCGGAGCCGCCGAACCCGACCGCAGTACGAACCGACGGAGTCAATCTTCGGGCGCGGCCGGGCGTCGGTGCGGACCACTGTTGCAGCAAGGCACGCTGCTGGGATCGGGTGCATCACGCGGAGGTGGTTCCAACCAGAACTCTGCCAATCGCTCGCGAGGCGGTGTCGAGATCCACGTGAGCAGCCTTCTTCGGCGGCTGGTGTGGATGTGGGGAGTCGTCGCGTCGGGACCCAGGCCGGTTCGCGCGTGCTGCCCTCTGGCCGCGTCAGCGAGATCCACGTGAGCAGCTTTCTTCGGCTGCTGGCGTGGATGTGGGTCGGCCGCCCGTGGTAAGACGCGGGCCCGGAACTGTGATCCGGGCGGGACCGGATCGCGAGATCCACGTGAGCAGCCTTCTTCGGCGGCTGGTATGGATGTGGGACGGGCTGAGGGTTCTCGACGAGCGGCGGGCCGGTTCCGCACGTCGCGCCTGGCCTGCTCGGCCGGCCTTCGCGGGCGCATATCCGGTTGCCTACGCCGAGACCGCAGGCGGGTCGGTGGTGCCTTCCGACCGGGCGGTCTCCCGGGTCCCGGGTCTGACCCGCCTCGAACCCTGACGACGACTACTGCAACACGATCAGCAGGATGATCAGCGCAACGGCGACGAGCGCCATCACGCCCGCGACCACCCACCACCAGTCGAAGCCCGGCGCGGGTTCCGGTTCGGGCTCGGGGTCCGGCTCGAACACGATGATCGGCTCGGGTGGCGGTGCCGGCTCGGCGATCTCGACCGGACGCAGGGACAGCGCGCAGCGCACACAGATCTCCGCGGTCGGGGAGTTCGGCTCGGCGCAGTGCGGGCAGATCAGTGACGCGGTCGCCGCTCGACCGACCGTGCCGGGCAGCCGGCGCAGTGACGGTCCGGTGTCCTGCCCCTCGGGCATGATCACCGTGCCCTTGGCCCAGAACAGCGGGAAATCGCAGTTGCGGCAAAAGTCGTCGGCCGATCGCCGGGCCATGTTGACCGTCGCCAACTGCCCGCACTCCGGGCAGGTCACGACGTCGGTGGCCCCGGTGGTGCGCGGGTCGGGCATCGCCGCGGCCGGCGGCGGCTGGTAGCCGCGAACCAAGAGCGGCGGTGGCTCGTCGGCCTCAACCACGACCGGGCCACTCGCCGGGCCGGCAGGCGGTTTCGGCGCCGACATGGCCGCCAGGATCCTGGTGACGTCGGGATCGTCGGACTTGATGCCGGACACGGGGTCGGGTCTCATCGCGGCGACGTCCCGGGACACACCGCACGCTCGGCCGCCCCGGAGCGGCCCCCGATCGATCCCGACTGGTTCGCTCGGTCAGCGAGCCGGCCCACCCGCCCTGCGCTCATCGGTCGTCCTCCACGGTGGAAAGGGCGCGCCGGCCGGCCACCCACAATTCGACCCGCACGTGGGCGGGCACCTCGTCACGCAGCAGGGCCACGAACTCCCGGTCGGTCAGGTGGCCGGTGCCCTCGACCTCGATCCGCACCCACGCGACGTCGTTGGGTGCCTCGCCCTCCCGCCAGACCCCGCCACCGTCGTCGATGGTCGCGGGCCCGCCCGAGAGCATCTGCACGAATTCGCGCAGGCCGTCCGCGGTGCCACGCCTGGCCAGCGACCGCGCCGACGAGCGGACGATCAACCGCTGCAGGTCCTCGGGCAGGGACACGTCCACCGAGTCGACCCCGATCCAGCCGGCCAGCGTCTGCAGCATCGGTACCGGGGTCACCGTCGCGTCGGCGACGTGCTCGACCAGGTCGGCGTCCTCCAGCAGGGTGGACGCCAGTTCCTGGAAGATGCCGACGAACCGGACGAAGAAGTCCTGCTGGGCCATGCCCACCGGCAGCTGGTCGACCAGCCACCGCGGACTCCGGGGCGGGCGCCCGACCCGCAGCCCACGCCGGACCGGGGCGCCGCCAGCGGTGGCCGGCACGCCGACCGCCGGGTGCACGTGCAGGACGAGAGTGCCCTCGGTGGGAGCGTCCGCCGGTGTCGAGCCGGACAGGAGCTCTGGCGGGCCGGGGGCGCCGTCGGCGATCGGGCCCGGAGCCTCGTCCGTCATCGCGTCGGCCTTCCGGGGCACCTCGTGGGCTGGCCGCTAACCCACCCGCCCTGCCCTGCCCGCCCGCCCTGCCCTGCCCTCCCGCCCACCCTACGAAGTGCGCCGCTGCTGTGACTTCGATTCGCTCTGACGTCGAGCCCTCCCGCCCGCCCTGCGCTCATCGCACCACCACGCGGTGATTGCCGGACAGGAACAGCGAATGCCGGTCCAGCCGGATGACGTCGCGCCCGGATCCGATGCGTTGCCGGGTACGCAGGTCGAATTCGAACAGCTGCACCTCGTCGACCCGGTCCACCCCTTCGACCGTCTCCAGCAGCTGGGCGATGGCCGCCGCGTTCAGGTCGACGTCGAACAGCCAGCCCGCGCCGTCCGCGCCGCCGGTGAGCGGGTTGATGTACCGGGTCAGCTCGTCGACGGCCCGCTGCCGGACCAGGGCCAGCGGCCGGCCGGGCGGCGCGTGCACCAGGGCCGCGACCGACACCCCTTGGTAGTAGGGCGTTCCCACTTCGATGGCGGTGCCGACGATGCGGTGCCGGTCCAGGTGTTCGGTGATCCGGCGCATCAGCGGCGCGGCCAGCGCGTAGTCGTCGAGCTGCTGCGCCTTGGGATCGGTGCGGACCGCGGGCACGACGAGCAGCCGCACCGGTCCGCGCCCGGTGGCCGACGGCAGGCACCGGGCCCGGGCAACCTCCACCGACGACTCCAGCGCCAGCCGCTCGAAATCGCCGGCGGTGACGGCCCGTTGGCCGGTGCGCAGGGTCATCGGGCCCCGGGCCTTTGCCTCCGCGACGGTTTCGGCATCGACACCCCCAGCAGCTGCCCGCTGGTTGACGCAGCCGGACACGTACGGCACCGAGGTGCGCATCGCGGTGAGCGTCCGGGCACCCACGTTGCCGGCCGCGCCGCCCCCGAACCGATAGCCGCTGACGGCGATCTCGGCGCCGTCCCGGGGGATCATGCCGTGCTGGCGCACCGTCCCGTCGGCGTACCGGATCCGTGGGCCGAACCGGATCTCGCCGGACGCCGAATCCCAGACGAAGTGCTTCTCACCCGGTCCAGACCGGGAGAAATCCTCCACCTCAACCCATTCCGAGGAGCCGGCCGGGTCGGTCACGCGCACCGTCTCGCCGTCCCGGCGGGGCAGGATCGGCGGGAAGCTGACCCGGAACTCCTGCCCGGGGCTGCCGTCCGACCGGCCCAGCACCTCGGCCGGGGAGGGGGATGCGTGCTCGGCGCCGATGGTCGCGCCGATGGCCACCGCCTGCAGGTCGTCGATCCGCGGGGCCTCCTGATACATCGGCTGACCGGCCCGGGCCGCGGTCAACCGCACCCGCAGCCAGAAGGCGCTCGTCTCACCCAGGGTCAGCGACTCGTGCTCGGCCGGCACCATCAGCACGATCTCGCCGGACCGGTTCAGTCCGCCGGTGGTGTCGGCGAACACGTCGACGGCGATCCAGGCCTCGCCGTTCCACACCTCCCAGGCCAGCGGCGGCCGGAGCGGGTCGACCCCGATGCCCTTGGCGACGGCCGTCACGGACAGCCGGATCGCCATGCCCGACAGCGTCCTGGCGAAGCCGAGCAGCAGGGCGTCACCGGGTACCAGGGCACCGGCGGCGTCCACCGTGCTGAAACAGGCGACCGACGAACCCTCGTACCGCAGGTCGTCGATCACGTCGGTGAGGCGCTCGCCGCGGGCGTCGGTGGTCATCGCCGCCACCAGCTCCGGCGGCCGGATGTCGAGCCGGTCGACCGTGGTGAACACGATGGCCCGGTCGGCGGCGGTGTCCCGCGCGGTCGTCACCTGGGTCCCCTCCGGGACACCGATCACGGTGTCCTGAGCCGCGGACAGCCAGAATGTGATGTCGGCGCGGGCCACCGAAGGCGGGAACGGATCGATCCCGACCAGGTTCAGGAAGTGCACGTAGAGCCGGTCGGGGACCTGATTGACCCGGTAGAGGACCATCTCGCTCATCCAGGCGAACAGCTCGATCAGGGCGACGCCGGGGTCGGACAGGTTGTGGTTGGTCCACTCCGGGGTGTACCGGGGGATCAGCCGCTTGGCCTCGTCGACGATGTCCTGAAACGTTCGGTCGTCCAGATTCGGTGCGGGCAGCGCCATCTCAGCCCTCCTCGTGCGGGATCACGTAGAACGGGAACACCAGGTTCCGGCGGTCGTTGGTGGCCTTGATCCGGTAGCCGACGCTGATGGTGACCAGCGCCGGATCCCGCGGGTCGGGCACCGGGTCCACCCGTTCGACGTCGACCCGGGGTTCCCACTGCACCAGGGCGTCCCGGACCGCCTGCGCCATCAGACCGAGCACGTTCGCGGTGACCGGCTCGAACAGCAGATCCCAGATGCGACAACCGAACTGGGCGCGCATCACCCGCTCGCCGGGCGCGGTGGTCAGCACCATCCGCATGGCCGCGTCGATGTCGGCGGCGCCGTCGGTCAGCCGGATCGAGCCGGTGTGGTCCACCTGCATCGGCCAGAAGAAGCCGCGGCCGACGAAGGACGCCTCGGGCCGGGCCGGTTCGCGGGACATCGCACCCGCCGGGACGATCTCGGACATCGGCTCAGTTCACCGCCACCATGGCGCCCTTGACGGTCATCGCCCCGCCGGCCGAGACCTCATTGGTGGCCGAGGCCTTGCTGGCGATCTGGGTGGCCGAGGTCTCCGCCTTCACGCTAGCTTTGGTGGTGACGTTGACGCCGGAGATCTCCACGTCCGTGTCGGCCTTCAGCGTGATCTTCTTGCCCTGGATGGTGATCGAGCCGTCGGCGCCGATGGCGATCGACGAGTTGCCGGCCTTGATCGTCATCGGTTTGCCCGCCGGCACGGTCGCCTCGAACTTCTCCTTGCCAAGTACGATCTGGTGCAGGGCCCCGGCCAGGGTGAAGCTGATGTGCTGGTCGGTCGTCGCGTCACCGTCTCCGAACTCCATGAAATGCCCGGCCCGGGAGGTGATCCGCCGCTTGTTCACCTTGCTGTTGGTGACACCGAACTCGGCCGGCACGTCCTGTCCGTTGAAGACGCCGCCGAGCACGATCGGTCGCCGGGTGTCGCCGCCCTCGAATCCGACGATCACCTCGTCGTTGATCTCCGGGATGAACGTCGCGCCCCGGCCGCTGCCGGCGCCGAAGGTGATGACCCGGGCCCAGTTCGACTCGACCTGATCGCCGGCCGACTTGTAGGCGACCGTCACCTCGCCCGCCGATCCGTTCGGGTTGCCGACCTTGGTGACGACGCCCACGACGATGCCCTGCCGACGAAAGCTCGACGAGGCCTGCGTGGACAGCGCGTCGACCAGTGACGACGGTCTGCGATCGCCCGCGGTGAACCGGGTGGCGAACCCGCGCCCGTTGTAGACGTGCTCGACCTCGGTGACGTGATAGCTGCCGGATGCCGGTCCGGCCCCGGTGACGGCAACCGTCGACCCCGGCACCACGTTCGGTTCCACCTGGCGGGTCGTGCCTTTCGCGGTGACCGCGCCGGACGTCCACCGGCCCACCAGCCGGTTCGCCAGTACCTCGGCGTCGCTCTGGTCCAGCGGCAGTTCGGCGGCGGTCACCGTCTGCGCCCGCGCGGTCAGATCACTGGCCTGGATGAACGGCTGGACCAGTGCCGGGATGTTGCTGGACGTGGTGCCCCGGCCGTTCGCGGTGACCGACTGCTTGGTCTGCGGCCACCAGCCGTGCACGACCGGCTGGGCCGGGTGCAGCGCGCTGGCCCGGACGGTGAAATCGACCAATGTCGGGTCGTCGCCGAAACCGAGTGAGGCCACCGCCTGACCGTCAGCGGGTGCGGCCACGACCAGAGTGGATTCCTGTACCCACCAGTCGTTCCCGGTCCGGTCGGCGATCTCGGTGAGGAATCCGAAGTCGGTGTCCGACTGCATCAGGTAGTCCTGTTGGACGGTGAGGGCATCGGTGCCCTGGCGGTTCTCGTAGCTCAGGCCGTGTTCGCGGCAGATCTGGCCGAAGATCTCGCCGTAGGTGATGGCGGCGAAGGTCCGGATCTTCGCGCCCAGCGTGAGCTTGTAGGACAGGTCGTCGACGACAACGGTGAACTCCGGTTGCCCACGCTGCATGGTCAGCTCGACGCCGGTGACCTCGCCGTGCAGCAGGACCTGGCTCGAACCGGCGGAAACCGTGATCACGGAACCGATGTCGAAGGTGCCGCCGGCGGCCAGGGTGTGCCCGACGTCATCGAACCGCAGCACGGCGCGGCCGGGGAGCCGCAGCCCGCGGGTGATCCGCAGCTCCATCAGGGCGGTCAGTGCGCTCGCGGAGATGGGGGAGCCGTTCACCTTGATGACGGGCGCGGTCCGGTTGATCTGCAGCGTCGGTGCGGTCATGCCGTTCCCCCCGGAATCGACAGCAGGGCGCCGGGTCGCAGGGCCAGCGGGTCGGTGACCGCGTTGGCCTGGGCGATCTGCCGCCAGCGGGTGGAGTCCCCGTAGTACTTCGCGGAGATCCGATCGAGGGTTTCGCCGGGCTGGACCCGGTGCACCCGATGCGGATTCGGCGTGCCCGAGGTGGGGTTCTGCGGGCCGAAGGCATCGGACTCTGCGAACTGCCGCAGGCTCAGGTCGACCTCGGCGCGCAGCGGGACACCGGTCGAGGAGAAGTAGGTGAACCGCAGCATCAGATCGGTGACGACGGCCTTGAACGAGTGCAGGTTGCCCCAGTGGAACACCACGTACGGCGGGCGCGCGTTGTTGCTCTGCGCGTCGGTGCCGGGCAGGGAGGCGTCGACGTCCATCAGCTTGAGCACCTTGCCGGTGTGCTGGCCGACGGACTGCCCGGTGTCGGTCGTGTCGAAGTGCAGGGTCAGCCGCATCTCGCCCGACTGCGCGCCCAGGTACCTGACCTGGCCGATGCCCTGCCCGCCCAACGAGTCGGCCCGCCACGAGTTCGACCGGGACACGGTCAGTTCAGCCGGGTTGAACATGCATGGGATCGTGTCCGCGCGCCCCTCTATCTCCAGGAAAGCCTTCTCGGTCAACGGCATCTCAGAACACCCCCGGGGTGAAGCGGCGACCACGCCGGGCCAGTTCGTCCAGCACCCGGTCCTCCAACTTATCGACGATGACGTCGACCAGCTCGTCCCATTCGCGCGGCGTGAGCGCCTCGGCGATCCGCCGGCTCTCCGGCAACGCGTCACCGGGCCGATTCGGCTGGGTCATCTGGGCCACCTCCGAATTGGCTGCCGGTATGCCCGGTGCGCGGACGGCGAACTGGTCGACAGTGCCACCGGGTACGCCGGAGGCCGCGGCCAGGCCCGCGCGGGCCCGATCGAACAGCGACGGCGGGACCAGGTCGAGCAGGCTGCTCCGCCGGTTCGATGCGGGTGCGCCATCCTGGGTGCTCGGTGTCTGGGCGGCCGTGGTGTCCGGGATCGGCAGCGTGATCGACCGGCTGCCCCCGATGTTCGCGTTCGTCAGGCTCCGCCCGGTCGTCGTCGTGGCGGCCGCGAACGACCAACTCGGGTCGGCGCTGCGAGGCACCTCCGGACCGCGCCCGGGCGCCGGTTGACGGTGCGATCCCAGCCGCGGGGTACCCATCGGCGGGGAGGGCGGCATCTGGCGAATGGTCCCGGACACGGCCGCGGCGATCGTCGCGGCCGGTGGGATCGCCTGCCGCAGCATCAGTCCGGCCGTCCGGAACGCACGGGTGCGGGGGTCTACCGCGAAGGCCGAGAAACTCTCGCCGGCGGCCGCTCGTGGCTTATTCGCGGGACGAGCCTGCCCATCGCCGGCCGCCGCTCCCACGCGCAGGGGCGGCCGACCGTCCACGCCGGCGCGGCCCGCGGCGCCGGTCGGCTGGTCGTTAGGCCGCTCGTTAGGCGGGGTGGTGGCCGGCCGGTTGGCCGGTCCGTTCGACGCGTTCGGGACGGTGGACCGGCGCAGCACGCTCGGCGCCCCGGCCCGGGTGGCGGCCGGCCGGCTCGACGCGTTCGGGACGGTGGACCGGCGCAGCAGTGTCGGCGCCTCGGCCGGCCGGGCGCGTTCGCGAGCGGTTCGGTCGGCGGTGCCCGGGGTAGTCGACCGCGAGATGGCCGACGTGCGGGCCGGACTGATGGTGCGGGTAGGACTAACAGTGCCGGCGGGAATGATGGTGCGGGCGGGACTGATGGTGCGGGTCGACGCGATCGACGGGCGTTGCAACGTGAGCCGATCACCCCCGAGGAGTGGCCGGATCGACAGCGGGACCACCAGGTTCGTCCCGGCCGCGGCTTCCGCGAGCCGCGGTTGCCGACCGGTCGCGCGGGCGCGGGCCGCGGCACCGGTCGGCCGGTCGGTAGGCGAGGTGGCGGCCGGCCGGTTGGCCGGTCCGGTCGACGCGTTCGGGACGGTGGACCGGCGCAGCAGTGTCGGCTCCCCGGCCGGCCGGGCGCGCTCGCGAGCGGTTCGATGGGCGGCGCCCGGGGTAGTCGACCGCGAGATGGCCGAGGTGCGGGCCGGACTGATGGTGCGGGCGGGACTGATGGTGCGGGCGGGACTGATGGTGCGGGCCGACCCGATCGACGGGAGTTGCAACGTGAGCCGATCGCCCCCGAGGAGTGGCCGGATCGACAGCGGGACCACCAAATTCGTCCCGGCCGCGGCGCCCGCGAGTTGCGGTGGCCGACCGGTCACGCCGGCACGGGCCGCGGCGTCGGTCGGTCGGTCGACAGGCGGGGTGGTGGCCGGCCGGTTGGCCGGCCGGTTGGCCGGCCGGTTGGCCGGTCCGTTGGCCGCGTTCGGGACGGTGGACCGGCGCAGCACGCTCGGCTCCTCGGCCGGCCGGGCTCGTTGCTCGCGAGCGGTTCGATGGACGGCGCCCGGGGTAGTCGGCCGCGAGATGGCCGAGGTGCGGGCGGGCCGGATGCTGCGGGCCGACCCGATCGACGGGAATTGCGACGCGGGTCGATCGCCCCCGAGGAGTGGCCGGATCGACAGCGGGACAACCAAATTCGTGTCGGCCGCGGCACCATCTCGTAGGCGGGCCGGGTGGCCGGTGCGCGGGCCGAAGTGGTGCGCCGCCGAGGCCGCGCGCCCGAACCACGCCGCGGCCGCCGCGGGCTGTGGTCGGGCGGCTCCGGTCCCGATGATCGTGATGGTCGGGTGTCCAAGCCGGGTGGCGGGTGGCTCTATGCGTGGTCGGGCCGCTCCCGAGCCGATGGTCGTGTCTGCCTTGACCCTGAATGGTTGGGTTGGCTGCGGGGTCGCCTCGGTCGCGCTGATGGTGGGCGGGAGCGTGGCGGCCGGATGGGTCTGCTGCGGGGTCGCCCCGGTCCCGCTGATCGTGTTCGCGAGGCCCCGTCGCGGTCCGTTGCCCGGTGCTGTCGCCGCGGCGAGGGCGTCAGCGCTACGGCGGCGGATCCAGGGGCTCGCCCGGCCGGCAATGACTCTCGGCGCCCGGTAGAGCGAGACCGACGCGGAACCGGTCGCGGGTGATGGGGCCGGCGCGATGATCTGGAACCCGGTTCGGGAGTGGGCCAGACCGGTGACCGTGGCCGGCAGCCCCGCGACCACCCCCGGTACCGGCTCGAGTCGACGGTGTCGCACCGGGGGCGGTGGGGGTACCGAAGGCCCTGAGGCGATCCGGCGCCGGAACGTCGTCGGTGTCGCGCCGATCACAGTTGCGGTGCGCCAGGCTTCGAGCGTTCGCCCGCGGGCGGTGGGGGTCGGGGAGAGGGTGCGCGTCGGGGATAGGACGGACGCGCGGTCTGCCCTGCCGGTACCCGTCGCGAGTGGGCGCATCAACGACATTCCCGGCGCCGGACGCAGCTGCGTCCGGGCCGGCGCGATGACCGTCGAACGCCATCGGCGATCGACCCGCAGCCCCGAGGTCGGCGTCCAGGTCCCTGACGCTCCGAGGGATCCAGCCGACCCCCGTAGGACCGGTCCCCCGGTGACGCCGGTGCTGGCAATCAGTTGGTTCGCAGCGGGGGCTGGCCCGCGCCCCTGATGTCGTAGGAAGCGGAACATCCGGCGAACCAGAACGCCCGGCACCGATGCCGTGATGCCCGACCCCATCGTCCCTGGCGCCGAACGGTGGGTCGGCCCGGGGGCGAGTCGATCCGCGGGCCTCGCCGGTTCGCCGATCGGATCGGGTCCCGGCAGGGGGTGCCGGCGCAGTGCGCCCGCCGGGTCGACGGCGGGGCCGGTTAATCCGCCCACCGCCGATGACGGTCGGCCGGCCCCACCGGGCCCGGCTGCGTCTGGCGACGGCGTCGGCGAGGCCTGGCTCCGTTGTGCCGCGGCCGCTGCCGAGCCGACGGCCCGCACCGACCCCGGGGACTCGACCGCGGTGGACCGGGGTGCTGCTGAGCCTGCTGCGTGTCCGGGTGTCGTTGGCGGGACGGTCGGGCCTGCCGTACTGATCGGGGCGCTCCCGGTCCGTGGCGCAACCGACGGCAGGGGAGTGGACGTCGCTCCCCGCTGGGGTGTTCGATCGCTCGCCGGGGCGTCGCCCCGGCCCGAGTTGGTACTCAGACCGGGTGCCGGCGCCCCGGTACGGCGGGCGTCGGCCCCGCCTGTTCCCTCATCCGCCAATGCGCGGCGAGAGCTGCGTGCGACTGGGGGAGCCACGGCAAGCCCAGCCGCGGACCGCACCCGCGCCAGCGCCGATCGGCGGAGAAACCCTCCAGGTCGCCAAGAACGGAGCGTGCCGGACGGTGCGGCCCCACCGTCGGGGTCCGGATCGCCAGGGGTCCATCGTGGGAGTCGGTGGACCAGGGCGGCCGCTGATCCGCCGGTACCCGCCGAGGCGAACACCAAGGGAAGGGACGCGGCACCCGCTGACAATGAGGGAGCCGGTGAGGCGGGTTGAGCAGCCACCGATGCCGAGGCCGATGAGGTGGGTGAAACAGCATCGGAGCCTGCGGCCGATGGGGTGGGTGACGGAGCATCGGAGCCCACGGCCGATGAGATGGGTAACGGAGCATTGGGTGCCGCGGCCGATGGGGTAGGTGTCGGAGCAACGGATGCCGCGGACGATAGGGCGGGCGACGGAGCATCGGCTGCGGCCGCCGGTGGGATGGGTGACGGAGCATCGGGTGCCGTCGCCGATGATGAAACGGTCGCCGGCGTCCGTTGTGCAGTCCCGGACATCGCCGCTGTGGCACGTGGCGGCGTCGCCGAGCCGGTTGATGGACCAGCCGAGTGCACCGCAGCGAGCGGGACGGGTCCGGACCCGACGTTCGCACCACCCGGCCCGATCAGGGACCCCCCGGCCCCTTCGTCGGCCGCCTGGACCGGCCAGGACCCGGACCACCGGCGGCGGAGGAAGCCGGTCGGCCGCCCGCCCGCTGTCCCCGCAGCGCGGGGCGCGGGCCAGGTAAGGGGCCGTCCTTGCCAGGCCGCGGCCCTGCGCGCCGGATCTGCCGAATGTGGTGTGGCTGCGTTGGTGTACCTCGGTTCCTTCGATCGGGCAGGCATGCGGGCGGGCAACTCTTCGGTCCAGCGTCCTGCCCACCGGCGGCGTAGTGCGATCGCCTGCCGCGCCCAACCGGCCGGGGCGGTATGACCGGCGCGGCGGCGGATCGGGGTGGGTGCGACCTCGGCGTCGGCCGGGCCGGTCCCCGTCGGGCCCGGGGTCAGGGTCGGAAGGAATGTGCCCGCTGGGCGGGAGTTTTCCTGCTGAGCTTGGCTGGGCTGGAGCCCCTGGGCGGGGGTGGCGTCCGGTGTGGCTGGGGTGTTCGGCGGGTGGCTGCTTTTGCCCGCTGGGCGGGCAGTTTGAGCCAGTCGGGCGGAGTCTGGGGCTGGCCTTGCGGTGTCGGTGGGGTGGGCGGGGGCTGGGCCCGGCCCGTTTGGGTCGGTGTGACCGGCGCGGCGGCGGATCGGGGTGGGTGCGCCTCCGGTGTCGGCCGGGCCGGTCCCCGTCGGACCCGGGGTCAGGGTCGGCAGGAATGTGCCCGCTGGGCGGGAGTTTTCCGGCTGAGCCTGGCCGGGCTGGAGCCCCTGGGCAGCGGTGGCGTCCGGTGTGGCTGGGATGTTCGTTGGGTGGCTGTTCATGCCCGCTGGGCGGGCAGTTTGAGCCAGTCGGACGGAGTCTGGGATTGCCCTTGCGGTGTCGGTGGGGTGGGCAGGGGCTTGGTCCGGCCCGGTTGGGGCGGTGTGACCGGGGCTGCGACGGATCGGGGTGGGTGCGACTCCGGTGTCGGCCGGGCCGGTCCCCGTCGGGCCCGGGGTCAGGTTCGGCAGGAATGTGCCCGCTGGGCGGGAGTTTTCCGGCTGAACCTGGCCGGGCCGGGGCCCCTGGGCGGGGGTGGTGTCCGGTGTGGCTGGGGTGTTCGGCGGGTGGCTGCTTTTGCCCGCTGGGCGGGCAGTTTGGGCCAGTCGGACGGAGTCTGGGGCTGCCGTTGCGGTGTCGGTGGGGTGGGCAGGGGCTTGGTCCGGCCCGGTTGGGGCGGTGTGACCGACGCTGCGGCGGATCGGGGTGGGCGCGGCTCCGGCGTCGGCCGGGCCGGCTCCCGTCGGACCCGGGGTCAGGGTCGGAAGGAATGTGCCCGCTGGGCGGGAGTTTTCCTGCTGAACATGGCTGGGCCGGGGCCCCTGGGCAGCGGTGGCGTCCGGTGTGGCTGGGGTGTTCGTTGGTTGGCTGCTTGTGCCCGGTGGGCTGGACTTTTCCTGCTCAGCCTGGCCGGGCTGGGGCCGGGCGGCCGGGCGTGCTTCGCGGGGCTGGGCCGCCGGGACAGATGTGGCCGCCGAGTTCGGGCGCGGGGGGACGACGACGGCGGCCGCAGTGGCGGTTCTGTCGTCCCCCCGATGAATCCCCGGCGGCGCGCCCCCGGCGTGTCCGTTGGTGCTTCCGTGACCCGCACCGCCCTGGCTCGGCGTGGGTGCCGGCCGGGGCGCCACCAGCTTGGTGGCAACGCCCCGCATCGGGCCGCTGAACGAAACCTCCGGAATGCGGCGCACCGCAACCGGTTTGCCCGTCATCGCGGAGGACACCGCGCCCGGAGCCTGGCCGCTCAGTGGCGGCACCGCGGCGGCGGCTCGACGCAGGGCCCGTGGCGGGAGGTTCGTGGCCGGCCAGATCACGCCGGCACCCGTTCCTGAGTAGCCGGATGGTGACGCCGACCGCGCGGCCACGGTCCAGCTCATAGTCGGCGAGAGGCCGGTTGTCAGGTTCGGCGGGGGACCGAGCCGGTGTGACGAGGGCCCCGCGAGGGCGGTCCCACCCGGCGCGCCTGAACCGATACCCAACCCACCGGCGCCCGGCCGACCGTACTCACTGCCCGGCGCAACTGAGCCCTTCCCGACACCCGTACCACCGGACGCGCCGTTCCCACGGGTCCCGCCTGCCCCCGCCCCGCCGGAGCCCGTATCAGGCGCGGCGGAGCCCTTCCTTCCGAGCGGCACGTCGCCGCGGACGACCGGCGAGGGGTGGCCCGCACTCCAGGAGTCCTCGATGTGGCCGGCGGAAGGGTGCCACCACCGGGGTGGTCGCACCGGTCGCAGAGCCCGGACCGGCGTGACGGGCACCGGCCCGGCCAACTGCCGCCGCACCGCCGGCGCGCGCCCGATGCCGGCGGAGAAGCGCACCGCAGCGCCGGCGACGCTGCCCAGCGGGCTGGGCCGCGGTTTGCGCCTCGGCCCTGGTGAGAGCCACCGCAAGACCAGCGACGAGACAAAGGGCGTCGCCTCGGACGTGCCCGCTGACATCGCCGATGGCCCGACGTCGGCCGGTGGCCCCACGTCGACGGCGGGGCCCACGTCAGCCGGTTGCCCAATCGGTGGTTGCCCGACAACCGCCGGTGGCCCATCAACCGGTGGTGGCCCGCCCGGCGTCGGCCCGGCGCCCGGACTGCCCGGTGGTGGCCCGCCGCCCACGCCACCCGGTGCGCCCTGGCCCGCCGCCCCGGAGGCGGCGAATCCGGGATCGCCCGTCATCGCGCGGAGGTGGAGCTGCGAAAGCCGTGGTGCGCGATTTCCAACTCCTCGGTCAGTGGATCGTCGCTGCCGGTGCTGAATCGCGGCCCCGACCAGCGGATCGGATAGACCCCCTCCAACGACCAGGCCCGCAAGCGGGACCCGCTGCCGCCGATGGCGGTGATCGCGCCGGTGGACCGGACCAGCCGGTTCTCGTTGGCGGCGAAGCCCTCGCCGGCGGTCTTGTTCATCCAATCGAACAACGCGTCGGCGTCGGTGAGGCCGCGGGTGAAGGTGATCGTCGGCCATTCCAGGCGGCCGGGCAGCCGGTGCACGTAGCCGTTCTGCCCACCCTCGATCACCTCGACGAAGCGGGAGCTCACCTCGAGCCCGGCCACGCTGGCGAACAGGCCGATCTCGATGCCGTCGACCTCGAACAGGAAGCGAGAGCCGAGCGCCGGGTCCCCGCCGAGATAGCGGGCCGATTCAGGCGAACTCACGGACCACCTCCCAGGCACGCTCGTTCAGGCCGGCCACCGCGCGGACCATGCGGACCCGGTCCATGTGCTCCAGATCGAGCAGGTCGTCCAACGGCCAGTGCAGGTGGTAGGCCAGGTAGGCCACCTCCTGCCAGAGGATGTCCACGGGATACCGCAACATGGCGATCAGGCCGGCACGCGGGGGACTTCCTCGATGCGCGGTCGCGGTATCGGCGGTGGCACCTCCGGGCCCGGCCCGGCACCGGCCGGCACCTGGTCCGGCTCGCGGCGGGCCGGGGCCGACACCCCGATCAGCGGGGGTGACTGTGCCTGGGTGGCCAGCAGCTGCTCGTACTCCTGCTGGTTGCCGAAGTTGATCACGCCGTAGAAGTCCTGCAGGAACGCCAGATCCGCCGCGAAAAGGCCCTCGATCTCGTGCGGGGTGACCATGTCCAGGTTGCCCAGTGTCTGCACCACCCTGGCCAGGATCAGCACCGTCAACCGGGGGTCGTCGGGTCCCTGCACCGTCGGGTCGCGCAGTGGCTCGAGCTCGTCCCGGGCGGTGGCCAGCCGCATCCGACCGGTCCGGTGCACGTCCCCGTTCCGGTCGACGTATCCGCGCGGGAGCGTGAACTCGTACGCGGTGGTCAGGCTCACTTCACCCTCGCGAGGCTCTCGACCGTGAGCGTGATCGTCTCCTTGACCGGGTCGTTCGACTCCACCGACAGCTGGTCGGTGGCGATCTTGGACGGCCAGCCGTTGGTGAAGTTGAACCGGGCGATCTCGGCGTTGGTCGAGTCGTACATCACGATCGAGCCGCTCTTGCGGTTGTTCGAGCGGTCGCTCAGCAGGATGCCTTTGTCCCGGATGTCGTTGAACCAACCCCAGAGCTTGTCCTGGGTCATGTCCGGCGGTGCCATCCGGGTGAGCGACAGGTCGGGCGCCTTGTTCGCCTTGCCCAGGGTCTTGACGACCTGGACCTTGCCGTTGGCGCCGGCCTGTTCCATCGTCACCACCTCCATCTCGATGTCCAAGCCGCTGACGCTGGACAGGATGGACACGACCGACCCGTCGATCTCCAGGAAGAAGTTCTGGCTGACGATCGGGTCGGTGTTGATCAGTTCTGCGTTGGGCATTGGATGCTCCTTCGGTCGAGTCGGCTGTCAGCTACGCGGGTCAGCTCGCGACCTGCTTGTGCTGGGCGATGCGGAAGACGACGAACTCGGCGGGCTTGACCGGGGCGATGCCCACCTCGACGATCAGCAGACCCTGATCGATCGACTCGGGCGGGTTGTTCTCGGCGTCGCACTTGACGTAGAAGGCCTGGTCGACGGACTGGCCGAACAGGGCGCCGGCGCTCCACAGGCCGCGCAGGAACGCGTTGAGCGTGCGCTTGATGCCCTCCCACAGGGACACGTCGTTCGGCTCGAAGACCGCCCACTGGGTGCCGTCGGCGATCGTCTTCTCCACCATGTTGAACAGCCGGCGCACGTTGATGTAGCGCCAATCCGAATCGCTGGCCAGGGTCCGAGCCCCCCAGATCCGGATGCCCCGGGTGCCGAACGGCCGGATGCAGTTGATGCCGATGGGGTTGAGCACGGCCTGCTCGTTCTGCGTGACCCCGTACGCGACGTCCAGGCAACCGCGGATGGTGTCGTTGGCCGGCGCCTTCCATACCCCCCGGCTCTCGTCGGTGCGCGCCCAGACGCCGGCGATGTGGCCGCTGGGCGGGATGAAGACCTCGGCGTCGCCGTTCACCCCGATCGGGTTCTCCACCTTGATCCAGGGGTAATACAGGGCGGCGAACGGGGAGTCGTACATGGCGACGTCGGCTCTCCAGTCCCGGATCTGCTGGGGCGTCATGCCGGGCGGGGCGTCCAACACCGCCATCCGGTTGCCGTTCTGCTCGCAATGGCTGATCAGCGCCGTCTGCACGGCCTTCCACAGGCTCAGGTCGATGCTGCCGTCGGCCTTGGTCGCCGCGGTGATCAGATCCGGGACGACGACCAGCGTGACGTCGTCGGCGACGGCCAACCCGTTGATGCCCTGCCGGGCGGACTCGGAGCCGGCGAACTTCCGCCCCGTGACGGGAACCGGTGCGGCAGCAGCCTTCTCCAGCGGATACAGGCCCGGCCTGAGCAGTTCGAGCTGGCCGGACAGATCCGTCTTGGCTTCCAGCAGCACCTCGACCTTGATCTTGGTCGAGGTGTCGTTGACCACCGTGGCCACGTTGCGCTTGCCGCTGCCCAGCGTCAGGTCCGGGTACGACTCAACGACATCCAGGCCCTGCAGTACGTCCAGGGTGAAGGGGGCCGGGCCGTCCTCGTCGGTGTCCTGCGTGGTCACCCGCAGGGTGATGTCCGCGTCGGGTTCGAGGCTCTCGACGGCGAGCGGCAGGCCGAGCGAACGGTCGGCCGCGGGCAGTTCGCGACGGGACGGCTCCCCGGAGGGTGCCGTGTTGGGCACCCGGACGACGTACGCCAGCGCACCGCCGTTGGCGAAGTAGCCGTACACCGACAGCGGCAGCACCGCCCCGGGGGTGAAGCTGCCGTACAGGCTCTCGAACTGCGACCAACTGGTGACCAGGCGCGGGGCCAGGCCGTCCGGATCGCTCGGGTCGTCGGTGGGGTGACGCTCGGTGAAGCCGACGAAGGCGGCCACCGCGGTCGGCGCGGCGGTCAGCACCTTCTGGGTCGACGCCACTTCTTCGACGTACACACCGGGTGCGGCGTAGGTGGGCATCTGCGCTCTCCTGTCGGTCGGGGTCTGGACGGTCGGGGGGTCGGGGTCGGGGTCGGAGGCGGTTGGGTGGCTACATGTCAGGCCGCCGTGGTCCGGACGGCACCGGGCATGGTGATGGCGATGACCCCGGCGTAGGCGCAGAGACACTGACTGCCGGCGACGACGACCGGTGCGCCCCCGGCCGTCATCCGCGGGGCCAACGGCGTCCAGGGCGCGGCGACCACGGGCACGCACGGCATCGGGGTGAGCACTCCGAGCGCGGCCGCGGTCGCCGCCGCCACCGTGGGGTTCGCCAGCGACTGGCACAGCCCGAACGGCGGAATGTTCGCGCCGGGGACGATATCGGTGATGTTGGCGACGGGCCGGCCCTCCACCGTCGGCCGCGGCGCGACCACGTTCAGCGTGGACGGCGCCAGCCCGAACGAGCAGGTGATCATGGCGCCGGACACCGCACAGGGCTTACCCATGTCTCGAGCCCGCCCGCCCAGACACCTCGGCCCGCCCGGCCCCGGCGCTCATAGTTTCGACGCCTTGACCGAGGAGGTCAGCTCGGTCCCGGTGGTGGTGATGAAGCACACCACCGAGCGATCGTTCGACTGCTCCCAGCCCCGGGCCGACGGCGTCAGGTAGGTGAAGAACAGGGACGAATCGAGGTAGCTGATGCCGACGTAACTCTCGAACTGTTCGGCGCATCTGGCGTCGGCATACGACTTCAGATTTGCATCCCCGGGGAACGCGTCGACCTGCAACCCCGGTGGCGGTTCGTAGGCCACGATCGCGTACGACTCCTGGCGGTGCGGGCCGTCGCACGGGATCGCGCCCAGGGTCGCGATCTCCGCCTGCACCTCCTGCTGCGCGGCGAAGCACTGACCGGGCTGGACGTCGAAAACGGAGACCTCGACGGGCTGCGGGGCGTCGTCGGCCGAGGATCCGGAGAACCAGCTGCATCCGGACAGGCAGACCGCGGTCGTAGCCACCCCGACGGCTCGGCCGATTGTCCCGACCCCCACCCGGGGCGCGGTGCGGCGTTGCTGCGCCAGAACCACCGCGTCACCCCCGTCGGTCGACCCCGTCGGACCACGCCGACCAGTCGGCGGCGTGCAGGGATGAGCCCACCAGTCGACCGCCGGGCGAGCATCGGGCGTTCGCCCTATTTCGAGCGCGGGCTCTTGCGGTGGACCGCTCCGGCGTGGGCCGATGCCGGGGGCATCGACCGACCACCGGGCTCACGGGGAGTGCAATGACCGCGTTCGTTCACGCCTCGGCGGGCCGTCGGCGCCCCGGCCGGGAACCGGACGTCCAACCCGGTGTCGACCCTCCCGCCCGGTCGGTGCCGGCGTCCCCGTTATCGATCGCCGGCCTCGTCCGCGCGCCCGGGCCGGCGGAGTCGTCGGGCCGACTGCGGCCGGTCGTGCGTCGGGCCACCAAGCTCAGGGTCGAGACCAAAACCGCTGGCGGCGCCAAGAAGAAAAAGGCCAAACCCAAGGTCGTGCTGAAGACCAAGAAGTGGGCCGACCTGGACAGCACGATCACGGTGAACAAGGCGCCCTGGGTCATCCGCCGGGTGATCCGGTTCTACGCGGAGTCGGCCACCGAGCATCTGGAGTACTCCAACCTCAAGGATCTGGTCGAGGTGGCCAAGGAGCAGGCCAAGGACCTGCCGGACGAGTTCTTCGAGTCGGTGGACAACCTGGACGACCTGCAGCGGGTCGCCACCGACCTCGGCAAGAAGCCGTACCGGTCGGCTGACACCGATCGCCAGACCGAGCGGCGGCGCCGACAGCTGGCGAAGGCACACGCGGGCGATTTGACGACATTCGGAGACACCTTGCTGCACTCACCGGTGAATCCCACCGGGTACCACCTGCCGGACAAGGCGTCGAAGGCCACGGCCACCCTCGACAAGCGCGCCGACGCCGAGTTCAACAAGGTCGAGAATCCATACCCGGGAGCCGCCGGGAAGTCCACCAGCGCCGCCAATGTCGACCTGCTCACGAAGGGTTTCGCGGACGGCTCGCTGATGCAGATCGGCGACGTCCACCTGCAGATCTGCCCGTTCTGCAACCATCTGCTGGACGCCCGGCTGTTCGAGGTCGACCATCAGCAGCCGTGGGCCGAGATCCGGGAGAGATTCCGGCATCTGGCGCAGGCGATGGCTGTGGACGACGTGCTGCTGGATCGGATCCGGCGGGAGGCCGGAACGGCGTTCAAGAAGTACTTCCAGGTGACCGAGCCCACGAAGAAGGTCAAGAACGGCATCCGGGAGGTGGCGCTCACCCAGGCCTGCATGAACATGTTCTCCAACGACATGGGGAACCTGGTGCGGGTTTGCCGGGTGTGCAACGCGTTTCTGAAGAAGGACGATTCCGCGGCGCAGTGGTACGAGACGTTACCGTTGTTCGGCACGGATTTCGTCGAACAGGCATTCCCCTCCGGTACCCATGTGTTGACCCGCGTCGGGGGCAAGGGTCTGGGCGTGCTGGTCCTGGAATGGTTCGACCGTCACATCCTGCCGGTGATGAAACGGCAGGAGGTGACGGCACGGCTCGCCGCGACCCATCATGCATCCCTGACCGACGAGGCCGCCCTCGGCCTGCAGGCATGGCACGCAACCGACACGGCCCATCAAAAGAACCTCGCCGGCCAGCAACAGCGCAAGCGACTTCACAACACCGCCCTCGAGGGCGCGACGGACGTACAGAACACCTACTTCTCGGGGACGCCGTCACCGTGGGCCCCGAACTCCCCCGAACGCTACAAGAAGGCCAAACTCCAGGTCGACAGCGATCGGGAGGAACGCAAGACGGGGGAGCGGCTGGCCGTCCCCAAGATCTATGACGAGACCCGCCGACTCGTCCAGGACGGGGTGGTCGGGCTCGATCGGGATGGGCTCACCGACGCCGAACTGGTGGCCGCGGTGGGCACGGTCGGCATCACGGTCGGCCCGGGGGAGGAGCTGGCGTCGGCACTGGCCGCGTACCGGCAGGGCCGCCGGGACTTCCAGGACCAGCATCGGCTGGGGGCCGACCAGGCCATGAGCAGGCCCCGCGGCGCTCCCGGACCGGTATCGGCGACGGCGGGATTTCGTCGGGGGTTCGCCGACGCCGCCGCGGCGCGCGCCTGGGCGTTCGACAAGGGCGGCGTGGACGGTCGGATCGGCCGGATGGACATCGGTCCGGTGTTCGCCGTGCCGTTCGCCGGGCAGGTGCTGGCGGCCGACTACGAGGAGGGGTTCAACGCCGCGCGGGTCAGCTGATCGGCGCCTGCAGCAGACCGGTCCGGTAGGCCAGGGCGACTGCCTCCGCCCGCCCTCGGACCTCGAGCTTGCGATAGATGCTGACGCTGTGGTGCATCACCGTCTTGGTGGACAGGAAGAAGTCGGTGGCGATCTGCGCGTTCGTGCGGCCGCTTGCGATCGCCGTCAGGATCTCCAGTTCGCGAGCCGTGAGATCGTGCAGGCGGGTGCGGGCGGTACCCGATGCCGCACCCGGTGGGGCCGCCCGTGCGGTCGCGACCCGGGTGGGCACTTGCCCGCCGACACCATCGAACCGATCGGCTACTGCCGGCACACCCGGCGGCAGGGCCGGCGGACCCCCGGTCCCGCGCACCGACGGCTCGGCCGGCGGTGGGATCGCCCGACCGGCCGCCGGCCGGTCGGCGCTGTCCGAAGCGATGGCTGTGGCGCCGTCTGTGGCGATGTCTGTGGCGCCGTCTGAAGCGATGTCCGAGGCGATGCCCAGGGCCCACCCGCGCAGCCAACCCCAGGCGGGCGCGTCCGACCCGTCGCGCGGCTCGGACTCACTCGGTCGGCCGTCGGCGACGGTCAGGCGGTAGTCGTCCAGCACGGTGGCCGGAAGTAGTCGCTCCAGCAGACCCAGCTGGTCGGCGACGGCGTCGTGGGCGACCGCGGTGTCGGCGTGCCGACCGAGCCGGCCGGCCAGGAACGACACCCCCCAGGCGGCCCCGATCTCACCGAGCCGGTCGTCGTTCTGCTTGGCCTCGGTGATCGCTTCGATCAGGTAGCGGGCGGCCTCCTGCGGCCGATCGAGTTCCACCATGATCGCGCCAAGGCAGCTCAGCGTCACCGAATGGGACCGGGTGTCGCCGCCGAGCCGTGACCCGTCCAGTGAAGCGGTCATCGCCTCGTGCGCGCCGGCCCAGTCCCGGCGGGCCATCAGATTCATCGCCCACAGGGATCGCGCCCGGGCGGCCAGCCGGGCGAGCCCGTTGTCGGTCGCCGCCATCAAGGCGACCTCGGCCCAAATCTGGGCCAGCCGATCCTCCCGCTGATCGACCGACGACCATCGCCACAGCGCCCGGTGCAACAGGAAAACGCACGTCCAGTACGGGTCGCGGCCGGCCTCCGCGGTTCGCAGACCGTCCGCGATCAGAGAGCCACACTCGGCCGACTGGCCGACGATGAGCAGGCCCAGGATCAGGTTGTCGGTCCAGGTCAGCCAGGCGAAGGTACAGGCCGGATCGATCGCGACCGGCCGGGCTTGCCGCATCGCCTGCAATCCGGTGCCGACCCGGCTCAGGTCGCCGGAACCGATGGCCAACCTGCTCCACCAGCCCAACGCTGCCGTGCGGGTCCGGATCAGCGCGGCCGGCGGCGCCGCGTCGCCGTCGGCCGGATCAGGGGTGGCATCGAGGAAGGTGCCCAGCCATCGCAGGCCCTCGTCCGTGCGGGCGCGCAGAGACCAGTAGCGGCCGAGCCCGACGGACAGCTTCAGGCCCGCCTCCGCCTGACCGTCGGCGGCATAGTCGGCCAGGCACTGCCGGATGATCGGCATCTCGCGCTCCAGCCGCTGCATCCACAGCCGCTCGTCGGTCGAGGCGAGACCTCGGTCGGCGCGGGCCACCAGGTCCTGGCACCAGCGATGCAGCCGGGCGCGGACGGCCGGGCCGTCGGCCGAGGCGGCCAGCAGCTCCGCGGCGAACGCGCGGGACACGTCGGACATTCGAAATCGGACCCGTTCGGGGTCGGCCGACGAGTCCACCGGTTCCACCAGATGCAGGTCGACCATCTCGGCGATGCCGTTGAGTACGTCCTCGGATTGGACGCCGGGTGCCGCCGCGCCGGGCTCGTCATCGTCGGTCCCGACGATCGCCTCGGCCGCGTCCAGGCTGAACGAACCGGGAAAGGCACCCAGGCACCGGAAAAGGGCCTGATCCGCGGGATCGAGCAGTTGATGGCTCCAGGTGAGGGTCGCCCGCATGGACAGCTGGCGCTTGGGCAGGTCGGTCGGGCCCTTCGCGAGCAGGGTCAGCATGCGCCGGTGATCGGGCGAGTGGACCTGTGCCAACAACGCGGTCGGCGACATCATGCGGGTTCGCGCGGCGGCGAGTTCGATGGCCAGCGGGACGCCGTCCAGGGCGCGGCAGAGGGCGGCGATGGCTGGCAGCTCGCCGCCCAGGACCGCCGGGTCGGCCCCGACGGTTCGTGCCCGCGCCCGGAACAGCTCGACCGCGGGTCCATCCGGTTCGACCGGCAGACCGACCAGGTGCAGCACCCGTTCGGTGCTCAGGCCCAACCGGCTCCGGCTGGTGAACAGGATCGTCATCTCCGGGACCGTGGCCCGGATGTCCGCGATCAGGTCGCTGATCTGGCCGACCTGTTCGACCGAGTCGAGCACCAGCAGCCGCGGATCGCGCGCGTTCACCACCGGCGGGACATCCCGCGGGCCCTCCCGGAGCGCGCCCGTCGCGGCGTCGAATCGGCTGAGCAGCAGCGGCGAGCACACCCGCCGGATGGCCAGGGTGGCCCCGGTCCGATCGAGGTCCGCGAGGGAGACGAACGCCGCCGGCCGGCTCTGCCGTCGGGCGACCTCGAGCGCCAGCCGGGTCTTGCCGACGCCGCCCTCACCGGTGACGGTGACCAGACCCGGCACGTCGACCATCGCCGTCAACCGGGCGATCTCCGCCTGGCGACCGATCAGCGGGGTGTCCGGGTTCGGCAACGTCCGCGGTTCGGCGTGACCGTCGGTGTCCGCGTCCGGTGCCGCGCGGAGCTCGAGATTCACGTCGGCCGTCCGGGGCGCTCCGCGGGCCCGACCGCCCCGTGGCTGTGCTGATCACTCGCTCGACAAGCCTCGATCATCTGCGTCGCCCTGTCCTTGTCGTCGGGGAAGTCAGACCCCTGCGCCCCGACGCATCGAAGATTACGAGGCGAATGTCGACAGCACAACAAATGAGTGACGAACAACCGTGACGTACGTGCATTCGGGGGTTAGTTGACGTGAACTTCGGTTCGCACTGGCGACGAACGGCGCACTCTGCGACTCTCTGCGGGCTGGCCGGGTGAGCCTCACTCGGACGCCAAGGTCACCGGCAAAATGGGTTCGCGAACGCCGACCGGCGACTGTTGTCCTGCCGTGTCCGGGTTCGGCACGGTCCAAATCGTGCCCGTCCCGACCGGCGCCAGCGATGGGTCCAGGTCGCCACGACGACCCAATACATGTGGTCGAATCCGCCCGGATGCTTGACGGATGCCCCTGTGGGGGTCACCCTAGTAGTCGACGTCGGCCATATAGCGGGTCGCGTCCTTCGGGCTTCACCGTCCGTCGGCTTGCAGGTTCGGCGCCGTTCGCGGCGCTCCTCGTCGATGGGGTGTGGCTCCAGAAGGAGACGTCTGGACAGGCGTGCCTTCTGGTGGTAAGCTACTTGTTTGCGCTGCCCTCTTTGTGCTGCCCGGAAGCATTCGGACCGTCCTGTCTGCCGCAGGACCCCGCCTGACCTGGGCCGATACCGAGACCGGCGGCCGTGTCCTGACCATCCACGACAAGCACCCACGACCAGTACACCCCTTGGTTCCGGCCGCTCGGCGAACGGACGGGACCGCGCGAACAGCGAATGTCCACACAGAGTTTGTCCTCGAAAGGACGAATCTTGGCAGTCACCAGCACGTCCAGGTCCACCTCCGCAGGCGGCCCCAACCGGGTCTCCTTCGCCAAGCTCCGCGAACCACTGGAAGTACCGAACCTCCTCGCCCTGCAGACCGACTCGTTCGCCTGGCTCGTCGGCGGCGCCGACTGGCGTGCGCGCCAGGACGAGCCCACCCCCAGTGGGCTGGACGAGATCCTGGAGGAGATCTCCCCGATCGAGGACTTCTCCGGCAACCTGTCGCTGTCCTTCTCCGACCCGCGTTTCGACGAGGTCAAGGCGAACGAGGAGGAGTGCCGGGACAAGGACATGACCTACTCGGCGCCGCTGTTCGTCACCGCCGAGTTCATGAACGGCGAGACCGGCGAGATCAAGTCGCAGACCGTCTTCATGGGTGACTTCCCGATGATGACCAGCAAGGGCACGTTCATCATCAACGGGACCGAGCGCGTCGTGGTGTCCCAGCTGGTCCGCTCGCCTGGCGTCTACTTCGACAAGTCGCTGGACAAGACCGCGGGCAAGGACGTCTTCAGCTGCAAGGTGATCCCGTCCCGCGGGGCCTGGCTCGAGTTCGACGTGGACAAGCGCGACACCATCGGCGTGCGCATCGATCGCAAGCGCCGCCAGCCGGTCAGTGTGCTGCTCAAGGCCCTGGGCTGGGACACCGAGCGCATCCGGGAGCATTTTTCCTGGTCACCGGTGCTGCTGGCGACCCTGGAGAAGGACCACATCGCCGGTCAGGACGAGGCGCTGCTGGACATCTACCGCAAGCTGCGCCCGGGTGAGCCGCCGACCAAGGAGAGCGCGCAGGCCCTGCTGGACAACCTGTTCTTCAAGGACAAGCGCTACGACCTGGCCAAGGTCGGCCGGTACAAGATCAACAAGAAGCTGGGCGTCAGTCAGCCGACCGCCGTTGGCACCCTGACCGAGGACGACCTGCTGTCGATCGTCGAATACCTGCTGCGCCTGCACCAGGGCGACGCGGAGTGGACCAAGGACGGCCGCACCTTCCCGGTGGAGACCGACGACATCGACCACTTCGGCAACCGCCGGCTGCGCACCGTCGGCGAGCTGATCCAGAACCAGATCCGGGTCGGCCTGTCCCGCATGGAGCGCGTGGTCCGGGAACGGATGACCACCCAGGACGTCGAGGCCATCACGCCGCAGACCCTGATCAACATCCGGCCGGTCGTCGCCTCCATCAAGGAGTTCTTCGGCACCAGCCAGCTGTCCCAGTTCATGGACCAGACCAACCCGCTCGCGGGTCTGACCCACAAGCGGCGGCTGTCCGCGTTGGGCCCGGGCGGCCTGTCACGGGATCGCGCCTCGCTCGAGGTCCGCGACGTGCACCCGTCCCACTACGGCCGGATGTGCCCGATCGAGACCCCGGAAGGCCCGAACATCGGCCTCATCGGCTCGCTGTCCACCTTCGCCCGGGTCAACCCGTTCGGGTTCATCGAGACGCCGTACCGCAAGGTGACCGACGGGGTCGCCAGCGATGACATCCAGTACCTGACCGCCGACGAGGAGGACCGGTTCATCATCGCCCAGGCCAGCGCGCGCCTGGACGATCAGGGCCGATTCACCGAGAGCCGGGTGCTGGTGCGCCGCAAGGGCTCCAGCGAGGTCGACCAGGTCCCGCCGGACGAGGTCGAGTACATGGACGTCTCGCCGCGGCAGACCGTGTCCGTGGCCACCGCGATGATCCCGTTCCTGGAGCACGACGAGGCCAACCGGGCACTGATGGGCGCCAACATGCAGCGGCAGTCGGTGCCGCTGCTGCGCTCCGAGGCGCCATTGGTCGGCACCGGCATGGAGGCCCGCGCGGCCGTCGATGCCGGCGACGTGCTCGTCGCGGAGAAGTCGGGTGTGGTCGAGGAGGCCACCGCCGACTACATCTCGGTGATGAACGACGACGGCAGCCACCGCACCTACCGGCTGAACAAGTTCCGCCGGTCGAACCAGGGCACCAGCTTCAACCAGAAGCCGATCGTCGACGAAGGCGCGCGGGTCGAAGCCGGCGACGTCATCGCCGACGGCCCCTGCACCGACGGCGGCGAGATGGCGCTGGGCAAGAACCTGCTGGTCGCGTTCATGCCGTGGGAGGGTCACAACTACGAGGACGCGATCATCCTCAGCCAGCGGATCGTCCAGGACGACGTGCTCACCTCGATCCACATCGAGGAGCACGAGATCGACGCCCGGGACACCAAGCTGGGTCCCGAGGAGATCACCCGGGACATCCCGAACGTCTCCGAAGAAGTGCTGGCCGACCTCGACGAGCGCGGCATCATCCGCATCGGCGCCGAGGTCCAGGACGGCGACGTCCTGGTCGGCAAGGTCACCCCGAAGGGCGAGACCGAGTTGACCCCGGAGGAGCGGCTGCTGCGCGCCATCTTCGGCGAGAAGGCCCGGGAGGTCCGCGACACCTCGCTGAAGGTGCCGCACGGCGAGACCGGCAAGGTCATCGGCATCCG
>DATDBV010000285.1:0-3680 GCA_036524715.1 Nakamurella sp.
AAGAACTGTACGAGTCGGGCAGGCGGAATCGTGGCACCGGAGGGCTCCTGGATGGCAGGGATGCTCCGGGTCGCGAATGAGGTCAGCGTGCCCCGGAGGGCGAAAGATGGACTGGCTGTGATCTGGGCAGCACAAAGACAGTCATGTCGTCCTCCTCTCCGTTCGGGCCCGGCTACGGTGCCGGTGTCGGCCGCGGTCCAGAATGCGGCGCGTCGACTCGATCGTCAAGTGATTTTCGGCCCGTCAGCTCGACCTGGGCACCTCGACCAGCAACGCGTCACCCTGGCCGCCACCACCACACAGCGTGGCGACGCCCAGACCTCCGCCGCGCCGCTGCAGCTCCAGAGCGGTGTGCAGCACCAGCCTCGCGCCCGACGCGCCGATCGGGTGGCCGAGGGCGATGGCCCCGCCATTGACGTTGACGATCTCCTCGTTCAGCCCGAGCGCGCGGGCCGAGGCGATGCCGACGCAGGCGAAGGCCTCGTTGATCTCGACCAGGTCCAGCTCGGCCGGCGCTATGCCGGCCTTGTCACAGGCCTTCTTGATGGCCCGGGCGGGCTTGTCCTGAAGGGTCGAGTCAGGGCCGGCGATCGACCCGTGCGCCTTGATCTCGGCGATCCACTCGATGCCGCGGCGTTCGGCCTCGTCCTTGTCCATCACGATCACCGCGGCCGCGCCGTCGGAGATCTGCGACGACGAACCCGCGGTGATGGTGCCGTCCTTGCGGAACGACGGGCGCAGCCTGGCCAGGCTCTCCACCGTGGTGTCCGCGCGCACACCCTCGTCGGTGTCGATCACCACATCGCCCTTGCGGCCCTTGACCACGACGGGCTCGATCTCCGCCTTGAACACGCCGTTGGCGATGGCGGCGGCGGCCCGCTGATGCGAACGGGCGGAGAACGCGTCCTGGTCCGCACGGGAGACGTAGTCGATGTCGTTGGTCGACTCGGTGAGCTCGCCCATCGGCACGTCGGTGAACACGTCGTGCAGACCGTCGTGCGCCAGGTGGTCGACCATGGTCACGTCCCCGTACTTGAAGCCGGAACGCGAGCCCATCAGCAGGTGCGGGGCGCGGGTCATCGATTCCATGCCGCCGGCGACGACGACCTTGAACTGTCCCGCCCGGATCAACTGGTCGGCGAGCGCGATCGCGTCCAGGCCGGACAGGCACACCTTGTTGACGGTGATCGCCGGCACGTCCATCGGGATGCCCGCCTTGACCGCTGCCTGGCGGGCGGGGATCTGGCCGACGCCGGCCTGCAGCACCTCACCCATGATCACGTACTCGATGTCCGATCCGGTCAGACCGGCCCGCTCGATGGCGCCGCGGATGGCCACCCCACCGAGCTCGGCCGCCGAGACCGAGGCGAGCCCGCCGTTGAAGCGGCCGATCGGGGTTCGGGACCCGGCGACGATGACTGACGACATGGCGAGGACCTCCGCAGGTTCCAGGTGCGCGGTGGGCGCGGCTCGAGCCACGGGACGCGCAGGTCACCGACGCCTGTGGAGTTCCGTGTGCGGCGGTGGGCCTGTGCCGTAGGGCGATTGCGCCTCGGTGCAGGATGTTAACGGCACTTCTCTTTAGCAGGTTAGCTTTGCTGCCAGCTAACCTGCTAAGGACGCAAATGTGACGGTCGTCACATCGTCGCTCGCGATCAGGCCAGGCCGGCCATCAACGCGCGGGCCCGATTCTCCAGCGCGGTCGCATGATCGACCGGAGACGGGCTCGGCTCCATTCTTACGTGGTCGGTCCTGGTCCGATGGTCGACACCGTGCCCGTTGCGGCCGAACCCAGGGACCGGGATCCGTTGATCGTGCGTGAGCCGGACCGGCGGGAACGCCGCGCCGGAACCCCATCGATCGTGCTCCGGGAACACCGGCAGCCCGCTGGTGTCGTGGGCGCCGGCGGTCTGCCCCTCGCACACGTGCGGCGAGTGAGCGGTCAGCGGACAGGCCCGGGCGATCACCGACGCGACCACCCGCCCGTCGCTGTGCAGGGTGGACAGGTCGAGCGCGTGCAGCCAGCGGGCCAGCGCGCACGGGCCGCACAACAGGCCGTCCTGGGTGATCCGCAGGGTCACCGCGTCGCCGTCGCCGGCGCGAACGGTGGACACCCCGCCGTCGATGGCGATGTCGTCGACGGTCAGGGTGGCGATGTCGGCGAAGGTCAGCCCGGCTCGCTGCCAGAGCACCAGCAGGGCCCGGTCGCGACGACCGACCCACCCGGCCGTCCAGCCGTGGGACGGCAGGCCCCTGAGCACGGCATCGAATGATCGGCCTCCCGGCTGGGGGGCGGTCGCGGGTCGCGGCAGCGGAATGGAACGGCGAATGGCACTACCTGTCGGCGGCATGGCTTCCTCGATGGTCGGCACATCCGGAGCGGGCCGGGAACGGCGGGGCCCGGAGATGAATGTTAGCTGAACTGCTGCTAACTCCGCTCGTCAACGGGCTGTGACGGGTGGCATACATCCATTTGAACGGCCGGCCGGATCCAGGTGTCGGTCCTGCGCTCGTTCGTTGCCCGGGTTCTGGTGATGCATTGTCGGACAGTGCTTTTCGGGCGCATTCGGGTGGTTGATCCCAGGGTGGGCCGCGGTGGCGACGATACTTGCTGACGCGCCGAGGTTGTCGCGAAAGTAGTTGTTGGACAATCACTGTGCCGACGCTTCAGGTGGCTGGGCGGGCATGGCGGCGGGCCACCGGTTGGGGCGGTCGAGGCGGGCGACATCGTTGCCGTCCGTGACGCACAGTGCTCGGTATTCGCCCGGATGGTGGGGTCCTGCTGTGTTGATTGGCGGCCTCGCATGCTCGGCCGACTAGGCTGGGCTGTCCGTCCAGGAGGACGGCGTCGGCGTAGCTGTCGGTGCTGGCCTGCCAGATCGAAAAGGCCCAGTGGTCGGGGTCGCCGATGTATTGGATGCGGCACACCCTGATCTGGTCATCGTCGTTCACATTGAGCTGAGGAAGCCGGTCAGGTAGCCGTAGGAGCGGCGCCAGGCGATGGTGACCTCCTCCAGGGCGGGCCACCGCTTGGAGGCGTGGTGATCGATGGTGCCGGGGATGAATTCCTTGAGCTGCTGGACGGCACAGGCATGGCTCGATTGTCGCTGACCCGGCACCGGCGGGACACCGCCGCTGATGATCGTTGCCCCGCCACCCTTCCCGTGATTTGACATCGACCAGTGGGAGGCGGTCCTCACCGCAGGGGCCGGGCACGCCGCGCCCGGATCGTACTTTGGCGCATCGGCGCTGGTCGGACGGCCGCGCAGTGGCCCCGAAGATCTACGGGCCGGATGTGCGCCAGGCGATCGTGACCTGCACACGGCAGCCGCCCCAGCCGGACACAGTCCAGTCTCAACGGCTGCCTGACCCGCCAGGACCGATCCCTCAAGGACTTATGCGGCGCTGCACGGGCGGGCACGGGCTGGGCCGGCTCAACGCTGGCAAACTGCGGTGAACCGCCACCAAGTCGGCTGCGTTATCCGGTATCGGGCCAGTCCTCGACGGGTAGGGGGTCGGGTTCGTTGATGTATCGGTGACCGGTCGGGGTGGTCCAGGTGGTCTGCCGGCCGGCCTTGGCCGTGCCGAACCCGGCGTGAGTCTTGGCCCGGTGATCTCGACGGCAGTCGGCGTCCAGATTGAATGCGGCCGTCGGGCCGATGGGCCAGGGCACGACATGA
>DATDBV010000286.1:0-4567 GCA_036524715.1 Nakamurella sp.
CGCATCAGATGCGAGCACGCCAAGATCAGCTCGTCGACAGTCAGCTCGTCGGTCGAGGAGGTCTGCCCACCGCTCGGATACTCCCGACCGTCGCCTTCGGACATGCTGACATTGTCGCCGCCGGACACGGGACACGCCGGGACATTTCAGGGGTTGAGTCGCTCGGCGACCGCGGTCAGCGTCTCCGAGCACCCGGCGTCCACCCGGGCCGTGGCGACCGGGTCGCCGCGGGTGATACCGCGGTTGATGACGACGATCGGCCAGCCCAGCCGGGCGGCGTGCCGGACGAACCGCAGCCCGGACATCACCGTCAACGACGACCCGGCGACCAGCAGTGCGTCTCCCTGGGCCATCGCCGCGTACACCTCCTCGACCCGCGCCCTTGGCACGTTCTCGCCGAAGAACACCACGTCCGGCTTGAGCACCCCGCCGCAGCGCCGGCAGCCCACCAACGCGAAACCGGAGGTGTCCTCCAGCTCGACGTCGCCGTCGGGGGCGGTGCGCACGTCGGGGTCCGCGGCGAAGTCGGGGTTGGCCGCGTGCAGCCGGTGGTGCAGGTCGAGCCGGCTCGAGTCGGCGCCGCAACCCAGGCAGATTACCCGGTCGATGCGTCCGTGCAGGTCGATGACCGCGCGGCTGCCCGCGGCCCCGTGCAGCCCGTCCACGTTCTGGGTGATCAGCGTACGCACGACTCCGGCCGACTCCAGCGCGGTCAGGGCCCGGTGACCGTCGTTCGGCCGGGCGTTGCCGAGGCGCCGCCAGCCGATGTGGCTGCGGGCCCAGTATCGCCGCTGCGCCGCCGGCCCGGACACGAACTCGTCGTACGTCATGGGCGAGCGCGGCGGGGAGTCCGGGCCGCGGTAGTCGGGGATGCCCGAGTCGGTGGACAGCCCCGCGCCGGTCAGAACCACGACCCGGCGACCGGCCAGTGCAGCCGCGGCGCCGGCAGCGTCGACCAGGGGTGCGCTGACCGTTCCGACCCGTGGCGTGTCCGGAATGGTCCGTCCCGGGTCGCGAACGCTCGCTGCGGTCGGCGCGGCTGCGGCGGGGGTCATGGTCACGCAATCAGGCTACGGATCGCGCGGACGAACCGGTTGACTCCAGCCACACCCGTCACATTCGATGGCAGTTGATCCGCGCGGCCGCAGTTGATCCGCGCGGCACAGGCTCGACCGGGCCGCCGCAGGGAGACTGCCGCGAGGAGGGGGTCAGCCCTCCTCGGCGATCTCCGGGGTGCCCAGGTCCGCCGGCTTGACTGCGCCGCCGGGCGCCCTGCGGTGCAGGGCCAGCCCGATCAGCGGGAACAGCAGCACCGAGAGCATGCCGGCACCGACCAGTGCGGCCGCGGTGCCCGACTGCAGCGCTCCGTCATCCACGCCGATGTTTGTCACCGCCACGATGATCGGTAGGCCGGTGGCCCCGAGCAACAGCACCGCCCGGCGGTCCGGTTTCGGGAGCCCACCCGAGGTGAACAGCGTCGAGGACCCCCGCACCAGCGCAAGCAGCACCAGGAACAATGGCAGCATGAGCAGTGTCGTCGGGTTCGAGACGAGCGCGTCCAGGTCGAAGGTCAGCCCGGTGCTGATGAAAAAGATCGGCACCAGGAACCCGAAGCCGACCGCCTCCAGTTTGCCATCCACCACTTCCTTGTCGTGCTCGTCGGCGCCGGAGAGCAGCAACTTGGCAATCACCCCGGCCGCAAATGCGCCGATCAGCATGTCCAGATCGAGCAGCACACTGAGCGCGACCAGGGCGAGCAGCAGGAAGATCACCAGCCGGACCGCGAACTGGCCGCTGGTGTGCAGTGTCGTGGTGATCAGCGAATGCAGCCGCGGGTAGGGGCCGCGTCCGGCCAGGTAGATGGCCACGGCGGTGATCACCACGAAGGCCAGCAGCACGACGGTGGCGACGCCCGGCTGACGGCCGGACAGGAACAGGGAGATCGCGATCAACGGGCCGAACTCGCCGACTGCGCCGATCGCGATCACCACGGTGCCGAAGGGTGTCCGCAACTCGCCGGCGTCCCGCAGGATCGGCATCAGGGTGCCCAGTGCCGTGCTGGTCAACGCCACCCCGATGAAGATCGCCGCGGCCGGACTCGGCGCGAGGACCAGGGCGACGGCCACGCCGACCACCAACGCGAACAGCCAGCCCAGGATCGACCGGTTCAGCGGGCGGCCCCGGATCTTGCCGAAGTCGATCTCGTTGCCGGCCAGGAGGAACAGCATGCACAGCCCGAGATCGGAGAGTTGCTCCGTGATCTCGTTCGGGGACACCCAACCGAGCAGCGGTGGGCCGAACAGCATGCCGAGCAAGATCTCGAAGACCACCAGCGGGATCCGCACGACGCGGCCGATGAGCGCGGCCAAAACCGGGGCGAGCACGGCGATCAGTGGCAGCATCACCAGGACCGCCAGTGACAGGTTGTCCATGGTGGGCGCCTCCGGCGGCTCCTCGGGGGCCGGGTGTCAGGCGGCGGGCCGCACGTGGATGCCGTGGGCGATGTCCGGGGACAGTTCGGTGCTGATCGCCCCGTCGACGACCACCATGGTGTCGCCGCGGACGACGAACTCGAGCACCGCCCCGGGCACCACGCCGGCCCGGTGCAGCCGGTCCATCACCACCGGCTGGTTCTGCACGATCTCGATGATCCGCCGGACTTCGTAGCGACCGCCGCGACCGGCGGCAACGTCGGCGCCGATCAGATCCCGGTGCGTCTCGGTCACCGGGGGAGTCGACTCACCCAGGTGGTCCAGGCCGGGGATGGGGTTGCCGTAGGGGGAGGTCCGCGGGTGGCCCAGGAGGGCGACCAGGCGCTGCTCGACCTGCTCGCTCATCACGTGTTCCCAGCGACAGGCCTCGACGTGCACGTCCTGCCAGTCCAGCCCGATCACGTCCAGCAGCAGCCGCTCGGCGAGCCGGTGTTTGCGCATCACCGACACGGCCCGCTCCCGGCCCAGGTCGGTGAGTTCCAGGTGCCGGTCGTCGGACACCACCAGCAGCCCGTCACGCTGCATTCGGGCCACCGTCTGGCTCACCGTCGGCCCGCTCTGATTGAGCCGCTCCGCGATCCTGGCGCGCAGCGGAACGATGCCCTCTTCCTCCAACTCGAAGATGGTCCGCAGATACATCTCGGTGGTGTCGATCAGGTCGTTCACGCTCGCGGTTCCCCTTCTTGGCGCTCGCGATCCTACTCGGGCGGGCCGACGGTGCGGGGCGATCGGTGGGTCCGGTGGGCGACCCAACGGCACACCCGACGGGTGTGCACAACCCCTTTCCGTCGCGAGTACTCCACAATAGTCGGCCATGACCGACTCCCCGCTGCCGCCGTTGATCACCGCCGACGAGCTGGCGGCCCAGCTGGCCGGCGGGTCGCCGCCGATCGTGCTGGACGTCCGCTGGACGCTGGCCGGCACCGACGAACCGGGTTACCTGGCCGGCCACCTCCCCGGCGCGCGGTTCCTGGACCTCGACCGCGACCTGGCCGGCCCGCCCGGCCTCGGCGGCCGGCACCCGCTGCCGGATCCGGCCGCCCTGCAGGTCGCGCTGCGACGGCTGGGACTGTCCGACGGGTCATCCGTGATCGTCTACGACGGCGGGCCTGGGCTGTCCGCCGCCCGCGCCTGGTGGCTGCTGCGCTGGTCGGGCCTGGCGAACGTGCGGGTGCTGGACGGTGGCCTGCCGGCCTGGCTCGCCGACACCGGCCGCGCGATCGCGACCGGCCCGGCGGCGGCGCCGGCCGCGGGCACCGTCACCGTGCGGTCGGGTGCGCTGCCAGTGGTTGACGCCGATGGCGCGGTCGCCGCCGCGGTCGCCGGTCGGTTGGTCGACGTGCGGGCGGCCGCGCGCTTCCGCGGGGAGGTCGAACCGATCGATCCGGTGGCCGGGCACATCCCGGGCGCGGTGAATCTGCCGATCACCGAGCTGATGCGTCCGGACGGCACCTATCGGCCGACCGAGGAGATCAAGGCCGCCCTGCTGCGGGTCGGCGTCGACCACGACCGGACGGTGGTCGCCTCCTGCGGGTCGGGGGTGACCGCCTGCCAGCTCGTCCTGGCCGCCGCCCTCGTCGGGATCGAGGCCACGCTGTTTCCCGGCTCGTACTCCCAGTGGTGCGCCCTTCGCCGGCCGGTCGCCAGCGGCGGGTGACCGACCGCCGTCCAGGGGCGAAGGGCGGTGGTGGTCAGCACCTTCTCCGGCCCGGTGGTGGCGAAGATGAAGACCAGGTGCTCGGGGCGGGTCCTCGGGGGTCGGTCTTGAGCAGCGGACCCCAGGGCGTAGGGCAAGTCCGATCCATCCTCAGCAAAGCTGCAACTCACCGACGCCACCGAAGGCCACCGCCGCGTGCTCGCCGTCCTCGCCTACCTCAGTGCCGAGGATGCGGGCTGACTGCGGCGCCGATCCAAGTCAGCTGCTCCACGTCGGAACGCCGTCACCCTTGCGGCCGCGATCAGCTGGCGCGGTCGTGGGGCTTGACGCACCAGGATCAGGACCCGGCGCGACTACCTGCGGGTGTACCGCTGCGTGCTCGGCTTCGCCTATCTGGTGTTGGGGCACTGACCGGCCG
>DATDBV010000287.1:0-5205 GCA_036524715.1 Nakamurella sp.
GGGCGCGATCGAGATCGGTGTCACCCATCTGTCGGCGTACGCGTTCTCCACCGAGAACTGGAAACGTTCGCCGGACGAGGTGCGCTTCCTGATGGGGTTCAACCGCGACGTGATCCGGCGCCGCCGGGACGACATGCACGCCCTGGGTGTGCGGGTCCGCTGGGCGGGCCGCCGCCCGCGGCTCTGGCGCAGTGTGATCAACGAGCTGGAGGTGGCCGAGCAACTCACCGCCGGCAACCGCGTCCTGACCCTGACCATGTGTGTGAACTACGGCGGTCGCGCCGAGATCGCGGACGCCGCCCGGGCGATCGCCGAGCAGGTCGCGGCCGGCCGGCTGGCTCCGGCGAAGGTGGACGAACGGATGCTGGCCAGGTACCTGGACGAACCCGACATGCCGGACGTCGACATGTTCCTGCGGCCGTCCGGCGAGTTGCGCACCAGCAACTTCCTGATCTGGCAGTCCGCCTACGCGGAGCTGGTATTCCAGGACACCTTGTTCCCCGACTTCGACCGGCGCGACCTGTGGCGGGCGTGCGTGGAGTACGCATCCCGGCAACGGCGGTTCGGTGGGGTGATCGAGGCCCAGGTGGAGGCACGGCCCGACCCGGAGGGGCAGACGGGATGACGACCAGCCGGACCCGGACCGGCGGCCCGCCGGCCGGCCCGGAGCCCAGGCAGCGGTACCGGCCCGGCTCGCTGGAGCTGTTCGGCGTGATCCTGCTGCTGGCGATCCTGCTGCGCGGGCCGCTGGAATCCCTGCTCGGGCAACCGGCCCTGCAGAGCTGGGCGACGGTGTTCATCGCCATCTGCGTCCAGGCCACGCCGTTCCTGGTGCTCGGTGTCGTCGTGTCCGGGGCGATCGCCGCCTTCATCCCGGCGGCCTGGTTCAGCAAGGTGCTGCCCGACCGGCCGGTGCTGGCGGTGCCGGTGGCGACCGTCTGCGGCGCCGCGCTGCCCGGCTGCGAGTGCGGGTCGGTGCCGATCTCCAACCGGCTGATCGACCGTGGCGTTCGGCCGTCGGCGTCACTGGCCTTCATGCTGTCGGCGCCGGCGATCAACCCGATCGTGCTGGTGGCCACTGCGGTGGCCTTCGCCGGCTATCCCTCGATGGTCTGGGCCCGGCTGATCGCCGGCCTGCTCACCGCCGTGATCGTCGGCTGGATCTGGGAACGGATCGGCCGGCCGGAGTGGATGCGGCCGAAGAACCCGGCGCGGACCGAGCCGGGCCAGTCGGGGTGGCGGGTGTTCCTGTCGACCATCCTGGGCGACTTCACCCAGGCCGCCGGCTTCCTGGTGATCGGTGCGGCCGCCGCGGCCACCTTCAAGACGATTGTGCCGGCGCACATCATGGAGGGCATCGGCGCGTCACTGCTGCTCTCGATCCTGCTGATGGCCGGCCTGGCGTTCATCCTGGCGCTGTGCTCGGAGGCGGACGCATTCGTCGCCGCTTCGTTCTCCACCATCCCGATGGTCGGCAAGCTGGTCTTCCTGACCGTCGGCCCGGCGGTGGACGTGAAACTGTTCGCGATGCAGGCGGGTGTCTTCGGCCGCAAGTTCGCGGTCCGGTTCGCCCCGCTGACGTTCGGGGTGGCCGTGCTGGTGGCCACCGTGGTCGGCCTCCTCTTCTGGGGGTGGCAGTGACGGCGAAGTCCGTTGACGGGAGGGCGAGGCGGCGCCTCGGCGGCATGGGGGTCCAGACCCAGTCGATCGTCGTCACCCTGCTCGGCGGCCTGCTCAACTCGATCACCGTGTCCGGGCGCTTCACCTCCTACGTCCGGCCCGGCTTCAAGTGGTTGCTGCTGATCTCCGGCGCGATCCTGGTCGTCGTCGGCGTCGTCTCCCTGGTGCTCGCGGTGCGGGCGGATCTGCGCGCCGGCCGCCAGTCCGAGGTCCCGGCCGGCGACGCGGACCATCACTCCGGTAGCGACGGGGACGCCCACGGACACGACCACTCGTCGTCGAAGGCACCCTGGCTGATCCTGGCGCCGGTGCTGGTGCTGCTGCTGGTCGCGCCACCCGCGCTGGGCGCCGACGCGGTGGCCCGCAACGCCGGGTCGCAGGGACTGGCCGGCTACGACGTCGCCGGGGCGTCGAGTGGAGCCTCGGCCGGCCCGGTGGGGGACACCGGCGGCAAGGACGGCACCGGCGGAGGCGGCGGCGGCTACAAGTTCAACGATGGCAGCGGCTCGGTGTACGACTCCAGCGGCGGTCGGCGCACCATGCATTTCCCGGTGCTGGAGGGCACCGATCCGGAAATCGGCCTGAAGGAGTTCATCCTGCGCTCGTTGTACGACGCGGACCGGTCCCTGGACGACGGCACGCCGGTCACGGTCGTCGGCTTCGTCGCGCCCGCCGGTGACGGCTTCGACTCGGGTTACACCATCGCGCGGATGGCGATCAGCTGCTGCGCCGCGGACGCCAACCCGATGCAACTGCACGTCGACGGGCAGGCGCCCTACCCGTCGGACACCTGGGTGCGGGCCGTCGTCATCAATGTGCCGGAAACCGGAACCATGGCCAACGGCTATGTGCCGACCGTGACGGTCACCTCGATGACCACGATCGATCAGCCCGACGATCCCTACGAGAACTGATCCGGACGCAACCGCGCCGCGAACCACCCGCGGATGTCGTCGAGGGCCGGCTGACCCGAAGCAGCCGCAATGGTGAAGTCGAAGGCATCGTCCTCATCGTGCTCCAACGCAAACCCGTTGTTCAGCAGGAAGGTCCACGTCAGCACCACCGCAAGCCGCTTGTTTCCGTCCAGGAGGGAATGGTTGCGGACCAGGGATTCGAACAGTGCGGCCGCTTTGGTCGCCAGATCGGGGTAGGCGTCCTCGCCGAAAACCGTCGTCCTCGGTCGTGCGATCCCGGACGAGAGCAAACCGGCGTCGCGGATGTGGAATCCGAGGCGGGCCACGACGGCCCACGCTTCGTCATCGGTGAGGTAGTCAATGGACTCGTTCGGATCCGTCGAGGTCACTGCCCCAGGCGATCGAGCAAACCGGTGTTGTCGCGAACGATGCGATCGGCATTCCGTAGCGTTCGAGCCGTCCTTGCTTCGCGCGTGACGTATTCACGGGCAGCACGGACCAGCAACTGCTGTTTGCTCAGTCCTTGTGCCTCGGCCAGCCGTTGGAGTTGGTCGTCCAGGTCGTCGGGGAGCCGGAGAGTCATCGCCATGCCCAATGGTACCAATCTTATACCAGATGACGTCGAACTACTTCAGCTCGGCGGCCAGTGCCTCGGGTAGCGTGCGGTGGGCGAACTCGAACCCGTTCTCGTGCAGCACCGCCGGCACCGCGCGTCGACCGTCGACCAGTTCGTCGGCGAACTCGCCCAGCGCCGCGTGCAAGACAGTCTCCGGCACGAACCACGGGGTGGGCCGGTGCAGTGCCCGACCCAGCTCCTTGGTGAAATCCTCGTTCGTCACCGGATAGGGCCCGGTGAGGTTGACCGGGCCGTCGACCGGGTGCGTCAGCAGGAACATCATGGCCGCGATGTGGTCGGTCGCCGAGATCCACGGCCAGTACTGCCGACCCGATCCGAGCCGCCCGCCAAGGCCGATCCGGGTGAGCAACGAGGTGATCTTGAGCAGGTCCCCTTCCGGGCCCAGGACCAGTCCGGTGCGCAGGTTCACCACCCGGACGTCGGCCTCCCGGGCCGCTGCGGTGGCCGCCTCCCACTGCACGCACAGGTTCGCCAGGAAGGTGTCCCCGGGCGGGGTGTTCTCCGTGACGATCTCGGTGCCGCGGGCGCCGTAATAGCCGACGGCGGAGGCGTTGAGCAACACGGGAATGCCCAGGCGGGCGCACTCGCCGGCCAGTACCCGGGTGGGATTGACCCGGGAGGTCAGCATCATGTGCTTGTATGTTTCGGACCACCGGCGGATGCCCGGCAAGGGCCCGCACAGGTTGATGACCGCGTCGGCACCGTCGAAGACTGCGCTGTCCAGGTCCCCCGAGTGTGGGTTCCACAGCCTCTCGTCGGGACCGGTGGGCTCCGAACGGACGAGGCGGACGACCTTGTGGCCCGCCCCGTTCAGTGCGTTGGTGAGCCGGCTGCCGAGGAACCCGCTGACGCCGGCGGCGACCACCTTCACGATGCTGATCCCCACAGTGCCGAACCCATGGTGCAAACCTCCCGCGTCGAGGGCGACCTGCGACCACCCGCGCAGGTACAGCCGCGGGCGGCCCGCTGGAGGCAGGCCGCCCGCGTGGGCACGTTACAGGCCCAAGTCGCCCTCGAACTCCCCGGCCTCGATCCGCTTCTTGACCGCGGCCAGGAAGCGGGAAGCGTCCGCGCCGTCGATGTTGCGGTGATCGTAGGACAGCGCCAGGTAGCACATCGACCGGATGGCGATGACTTCGTTGCCGTCGGCGTCCTTGGCCACCACCGGCCGCTTGACGATGCTGCCGGTACCCAGGATCGCCGACTGCGGCGGCACGAAGATCGGGGTGTCGAACAGCGCGCCCACCGAGCCGGTGTTGGTGATGGTGAAGGTGCCGCCGGACAGCTCGTCCGGGCCGATCTTGTTGTCCCGGGTCTTGCCCGCCAGCTCGGCGATCTTGCGGGCCAGTCCGGCGATGTTCAGGTCGTCGGCCGCCTTGATCACCGGCACGATCAGGCCGCGTGGGGTGTCGACCGCGATGCCCAGGTTGACGTTGCCGTGGTAGGTGATCTGCTTCAGGTCGTCCGAGAGCGTCGAGTTGATCACCGGGTAGGCCTTGGCCGCCTCCAGGGCCGCCTTGACGAAGAACGGCAGGAAGGACAGGTTGACGCCCTCGCGGGCGGCGAACCCACTCTTGGCCCGGGCTCGCAGGGCCGCGATCCGGGTGCAGTCCACCTCGAAGACCGTGGTCAACTGCGCGGCGGTCTCCAGGCCGAACTTCATGTTCTTGGCGATCGACTGGCGGATCCGCGGCAGCTTCACCGTGGTGCCGATCAGCGCGCTGGCCGCGGCGTCCGGCTTCGGGACGCTGGTGCCGGCCGCGGGCGCCGCGGCGGGGGCAGCCGGTGCGGCAGCGGCCGGAGCCGGAGCCGCGGCGGCCGCCTTCGCGGCCGCGGCGGCGGCCACGACGTCCTCGCGTCGGATGCGTCCGCCGACCCCGGTGCCCTTGACGGAGGCCAGGTCGACGCCGGCGTCCGCGGCGAGCTTGCGGATCACCGGGGTCACGTAGGTGCCTTCCGGCACCCGCTCGGGTG
>DATDBV010000288.1:0-15226 GCA_036524715.1 Nakamurella sp.
CGCTCCTCCGGCTGACCGCCGACACGGAATAGAAACGACCGCTCTGGACCTAGCGCCCCTCTCGGTGCCGTCGGTCGTCAACGCCCTGGACGAGATCCTGCTCACTCGGGACCAGGGTTGAGCCCTCGCGTCCACAGCCGATGAGCAAGCTGACCTGGCCACCGTGCAGCAGCCCGGCTCAGCAGGGCCAAGCGCCGGGCGATCAGCAGACTTCGCCACAAGCCGACGGTCGTGCGGTACGAGCGCAACCACAGCCTTCTCCTATGCGTAGTTACATCGGACCGGCCCGGGTGTACGGGGCCGGCAGACACACCACCAGACACGGCAGATCCTCAGGCAACCGAACGGCACGTGCGTCCAACAGACGCTGATAGGCCACGTCCGCCAGCATCCGCACTGGCCCTACCCGGGGATCCGATTGACCGGTGATCAGCGACGTGAACACCCCCGCGACCACGACCGGCGAGTCGACCGGCACCAGCTCCACCACCGGCACACTCCCCAACTGCCGGATCAACCGGACACTCGCCGCCACATCGGGATGGCCCGCCTGGTGTAGCAGCTCCGGTGACGACAGAACCGCCGGACCCCTCGCCGCCCCCACCGGCAGCTCGCGCACCGATCCCACGAAGAAGACCCGCCCCGAGGGATGCCCGAACGGTTGATCGAGAGGATCGACCAGCAGAAACAGCTCCGCGTCGTCGGGCCACCGCGGCATGGGCACGCCCACCATCGGCGCCGGCCGGCTATTCGTCGCCGTCCACCCACGCCGCGGCGAGCAGGTCATCGAGCCCCACACCGAACGCTTGAGACAGCTTCATCCACGTACGGAGCTCGCCCTCGACCCGGCCATGCTCGATGTTCATCAGGGTCTGACGCGTCAGCCCACTACGGTGCGCCAACTCCTCCAACGTCCACCCCGCCCCCGCCCGCCGCGACCGTAGAACCTCAGCCAAACGGCTCAGATCAGGCTCACGGCGGGTCACGCCGACAGTCGACCCACCCCAGCACCCCAGCACCCCAGCGCAGCAAAAGCCCTTTTACATTTGGACAGGTTTCTCGACGGTCAGAAGGGAACTCTGCAACAGTGACTGAGCCGCAGGCGCTCAAGTGATCCTGACAGGCTTGTGGGCCCCATTGTGACGAGAATTCTGGCCCCACCTTGTTGGTTCGGGTGCTGGTGTGACGGTCTAGTTTGGCCCCACTTCGATGACACGCGGGGCGGCGCCGGAGGGGTAATGGCCCGGCTCGGCGGCGTCTGGCGTGAAGATTGACTCACGTCATTGGAGGGGGCCCGGATGGGGTCGACGCGCGTGGAGTTGTTCGAGGCGATCCGTCGTGACGCCCGCGGGCGGCGTTGGCGTCCAACAGGATCGGCACCTCTCTCCCGGGCAGATACTGGTGCCAGTCTCAACCCAGCAGAGGAGCCTGATGACTGCACCCGTGGACGCCACCGGCCAGCTCGACACAGCGCTGACCCAGGCTCTGGCCACCGGCACCCGAGATGCGTTCACCGCTCTGCTCACCCACGATGTCCGCTGGGGCGGGGAACATCCCGGCGGAGACCACGAGTGCATCAACCGCGACCAGGCCGGCGGCCACTACGAAGGCCTCCTGGCCGCCGGCGTCACCATCCAGCTCGCCGCCCTGCAGCAGCCCGACCCCGACGACTTCCCGCCCGCCACGGATGTTCGGCTGACCCTGCGTGACGGCCTGATCTGCGACATCACCATCCTCGACCAACCCCCCCACGATCGAGGTGCTCTACTTCGACGGCTGCCCGCACCACGAGGCGTTCCTGCCGCACCTGCACGACCTCCTCCACACACACGGCATCACCGCCGAGGTGACCCTGATCCGCATCGACAACGGCGACGACGCACAAACCCACCACTTCCTCGGCTCACCCTCGGTCCGGATCAACGGCCACGACATCGACCCTGACGCCACCGACCACCAACACAACGAAGCTCAGGACCCGTTGACCAGTCCCTACGGGATGCAGTGCCGCCTCTACCGCACACCCTCCGGCACCACCGGCATCCCCAGCGATCAATGGATCCTCGGCGCGCTCGACCACCAATCCAACGAAGACATCACAAGCCACGCCAGCCACTGATCACCTGGGGCCGAAATACTCCGTCCAAAGCTCTCGTGCTGGAGTCCGATAGGCCATATGACACCGATTCGGCGCCGCTGTCGTCGACCGGATCACATTCGGGGGCAACATCAATGAAACCGGCACCGGCCTACCGTCTGGCCCACACCGATCCGCTACGACAGGGGTGAATCCCCTGGTGGGCGGCAACCCTATGATTCTGGGGATTGGGAGCAGTCGTCAGGACGCGGACCTGGGTGCATACATGATGATGGCCACCCCGACCAGCAGATGAGGGCGCCGGTGATGTCCCACCGGTCGGGTCGGAACCCGTCGGCGACCATGCCCCAGATCAGTGAGCCGGCGACGAACACGCCCCCATAGGCGGCGAGGATCCGGCCGAAGTGCGCGTCCGGTTGCAACGTGGCCACGAACCTATACAGACCGGGGCGATCACCCCGGCACCGATCCAGACCATGCCCTTGTGTTCGCGCACCCCTTGCCAGATCAGCCACGCACCGCCGATCTCGGCGATCGCGGCGAGCACGAACAAGGCGATCGACTTCGGCACCGTCATTCGAGCAGCCTAAGTTGTTGAGGCTGACCCGGATTCACGTTTGACCGCACGAGCAGCCCTCCCCGCCGGCGCAGCCGCCCTGATGTCGGTGACGCCGGGCTGACCACCACAGCACCCCGGCGGAGGCGATCAGCAACACCGCGATTGCCGGCAGCCACCGTCCGGTGATGGCCCACCCCACCCCTGACACCGCACCGGCGGCGAGCAGCAGCGCCAACGCGCAACACGCGACGCAGGCGACGGCGGCCAGAGCAGCCAGGGCCGCAGGCAGCCGACGCCGGGTTCGGTCAGAGTTGATGGTCGGGCTGGTGCTCATCGGGGTGGCCCTTCCACGATGGTGGCGAACGGGATCGGGCAGCAGCTGTTTCCTGCGCAGCTGATCAAGTCGTCGCAGCCGGCGTCGACCGCCGCGCGCAGCGTGTCGGCGATGACCTGCAGGTCAGCGATCTTCGCCTCGACCTCGGCCAGCTTCTGGCGGGCGCCCACCGCCAGACTCGCGTCCGGTCCACGGTGATGATGACGGCCAGCATCGAGCAGGCCGCCCACCTCCTCGAGGGTGAAGCCCAGCCGCTGCGTAGCCTTGATCACCCGCAGCACCGTGACCGTCTCCGAGGGATACAGCCGATGCCCGCCTCGAGCGGGTCACGCGGGTTCCTGGACCCCCTCCACAGCCTCTCGTGTCCGACGTCTCCAAGTTCACCCCCGCCGCGGCCGCCACCTCGCCCCTACGCAGCCCGGATGTCATCGACGGCCCACCCCAGCACTCGCCCGAAGCAGTTGAGGGCAACGATTCGCTGCTCGGGCAGCTTCGCGGCGTCGAAGGTCTCCCAGCTTGGGGGGGCGGTCTCGAAGGTGGCGTGACCTGTCGCGATGCCGTCGGCGTAGATGGCTTCGATCTGCGGCCAATGATCGACGGTGAGAGTGGCGAGCTGGACGCCGCTGTGCTCGGGGCGGTGGGACGGGCGGGGTCGGTCAAGGGTGCCGTCGGGCACCGCGCTCGGGTACGGGACCTGGTCCTCCAGCGCATCAGTCATACGGCGACAGTAACCCGGGTCCTGGATGCCACCCCTGAGTCGGGTCGTGCGCGGGCGGGTGCGCTTTCGCTCTGGGCTGCCGCGCTTCGCGCTGACGTACGGGCGGTGATCTCGTCGAAGCAGTTGAGGGAACGTGGGGGCCGCCGCGCAGACGGGGAAACACCTGCGTGCGGGGCGGGCAGCGGTACGGTCAGAGCTGGAGGCGGCGAGATGGAACGTGGCGAGATCGACGCCGAGATGTGTCGCGTGCAGGCTGACTTCGCTGAGTTGGTGGGAGGCGCTGATCCATCCGACCTGAGGCGTGGAAGTAGCGGAACCCGGTGGACGAACCGTCAGCTGCTCTATCACATGGTGTTCGGCTACCTGATTGTGCGTACGTTGATGCCGCTGGTGCACCTCCTCGGCTGTCTGGGGTGGAGCAGACGGTTCGCTGCCGTGTTGAACGCGGGCCACAGGCCTTTCCATGTGGTCAACTATCTGGGCTCGTGGGTTGGCGGTCAGATCGTTCCGCCCGCCGCCACGGTCAGGCTGATGGAGCGGACACTGCTGGCACTGCGGCGCCGGCTCGATCGTGAAAGTGCTGAGACCTTGGCGTTGACGATGCACTTCCCCACGGCTTGGGATCCGTACTTCCAGCCCATGATGAGCGTGCGCGACTTGTACCACTACGGCACCGAGCATTACGAGCATCATCGCCGGCAGTTGCGCCTCGGGTAGGTCTGGGGGGCGGTCATGCTCCGGGGCGCTGGGCCTCAACCCTGCGGCCGACCCCAGTCGCCGCAGTAGGGGCCATGAGACGACGACAGCCGGCTGCGTGAGGTTCCCACCAGAGTGCGGGTGGGATCTCGGTGGGTCTGAAGTTGGTGCCCTACGCTGCGCGGTCAGCGCGGCGCGTGGGGTGACAGTCTGGTGAGGAGGTCTTGGACGCGGCGGTCGATGTCATCGCGGACCTGCCGCATTCGGTCCATTCCTTCGATGCCGCGCTGCGAGGGCTCGTCGGTGTCCCAGTTCTCGAACCGGGTGCCGGCGACCGGCTCTACGTGTGCCTCCTGGCCCAGGGTCACGACCAGGTCCGCGGCCCGCACAGCGTCCTCGGTGACCGGCTTCGGCTGCTCGCCGGTGATGTCGACACCGGCCTCGGCCAGTGCGGCGGCGGACAGCTCGTTGATCTTGGTGCCGGGTAGGGTGCCGGCCGAGTGGACGTCGACCTGGTCGCCGGCTCGCAGTCTCATCAGGCCGGCGGCCATCTGCGACTTGCCGCCGTTCTTGACGCAGACGAACAGCACCCGCGGACGCTGATCACTCATCGGGTCATTGTCTCCCGGCTCAGCTGTGGGCGGCGGGCAGCAGTTCGCCGATCAGTGACTCGACCCGTCCGCGGATGTCGTCGCGGATCGGGCGGACCGAGGCCACGCCCTTGCCGGCAGGGTCGTCGAGCACCCAGTCCTCGTACCGCTTACCGGGGTAGAAGGGGCAGGTGTCGCCGCAGCCCATGGTGATCACCACATCGGACTCGCGGACGGCAGCGTCGGTGAGGATCTTCGGGGTCTCGGCGGCGATGTCGATGCCGACCTCGGCCATCGCCTGGACGGCGGCCGGGTTGACCTGCTCGGCCGGCTCGGAGCCGGCGGAGCGGACCTCGACCTGACCGTGGGACAGGTGGGTGAGGAACGCGGCCGCCATCTGGGACCGGCCGGCGTTGTGGACGCAGACGAACAGGACGCTGGGCTTCGACATGGCGGTTCAGCCTCTTTCGGTGACGGTGGTGGTGGGGTGCGGGATGACGGCCTGGGCGGCGGTGGCCGCGGCGTCAGGGAACAGGTAGCGGACCAGGCCGAGGCCAACCAGCCCGCCGACGAGCTGGGCGGCGATGAACACCGGCGCGGAGGCGGGGGCGATGCCGGCGAAGGTGTCGGAGAACATCCGGCCGATCGTCACCGCGGGGTTGGCGAAGGAGGTGGAGCTGGTGAACCAGTAGGCCGAGCCGATGTAGGCGCCGATCGCGGCCGCGGACAGCAACGCCCGCCCGGTCCGCGCCAGGGCGAAGATCAACAGCACCAGCCCCGCGGTGGCCACGACCTCACCGACCCCGTGCCCGACCGACAGGCGATCCTTGGTCGAAACCTGGACCGGTGCGAGGTCGAACATGATGTTGGCCAAGACCGCGCCGACGATCCCACCGACGATCTGCGCACCGGTGTAGGCAATGACCTCCCGACCCGTCAGCCCGCCGCCGGTGCGGCGGGTGAGCAGCCAGTCCACGCCGGACACGACCGGGTTGAAGTGCGCACCCGAGATCGGCCCGAACACCAAGATCAGCACCGCCAGCCCGAACACGGTCGCGGTGCTGTTCTCCAGCAGCTGCAGGCCGACGTCGTTCGGCGACAGAGCCGCAGCCGCGATCCCGGACCCGACCACGACCGTCACCAGCAGCGCCGTGCCCAGGGCTTCGGCGACCAGCTTCCGCGACAGCGGCACCGGGACCGACTTGACTTCCGACATGGCTCCACCATACTTGCCTCAACAGCTTTGGAGGCAAGTTGACTCACCTGGTGGATGATGAGCGGGCACGGATCCTGGCCGCGCTGGCCGAGCCGGTGCGGATGGCCATGGTGGATCAGCTCCTGCTCGGCGACGCCTCACCCAGCGAGCTCGGCGCCCGCGTCGGGCTGGGCAGCAACCTGCTCGCCCATCATCTGCGCATCCTGGACAACGCCGGTGTGGTGCGTCGGGTCCGCTCCGAAGGTGACCGGCGCCGCAGCTACGTGCAATTGCGTACCGACCATCCCCTGGTCCTGGTGGCCGCCACCAGTGCGACCAGCCTTGCGCCGGCGCCCCGGGTGATCTTCGTGTGCACGGCGAACTCGGCACGATCCCAGCTGGCCGCCGCCACCTGGAACCAGCTGAGCCCCATCCCCGCGACATCGGCCGGCACCCATCCCGGCCCCCGCATCCACCCCCGCGCCATCGCCGCCGCGCACCGGCACGGGCTTCGGCTCGGCGCCGACCGACCCAGGCCCGTTGCCGACCAGCTCCACGACGGCGACCTGGTCGTCGCGGTCTGCGACAACGCCCACGAGGAGCTCGACCCGGACCTGTCCCGGCTGCACTGGTCCGTTCCCGACCCGGTGCGAGTCGACACCGACACCGCGTTCGAGGCCGCCTACACCGACATCGACCGCCGCGTCCGCCACCTCACCGCCGTCTACGACGCTGACCGGAAGGCATCATGACCACACCCACCTGGACCACCCACAGCATCGACACCCAGGTCGCTCTCCGGACGGCCGCCGCCCGGCTCGCTGACGACTTCCGCGGCATCTACGGCACCGAGACGATCGAACGGTTCCTGAACTCCTCCTACGACCAGCTCGCGGAGAGAGCCACCATCACCAAGTTCCTGCCGTTGATGGCCGAACGTTTCGGCCGGCAGCGGCTCACCGCCCTGGCCAAAGTCGAGGGCCTGCACGACGACGGCAAGCCGACGGTGCTGTTCCTCTGCACCCACAACGCCGGCCGGTCCCAGATGGCCCTCGGCTTCTTCCAGGCCTTGGTGGGTGACCAGGCTGTGGCCTGGTCCGGTGGCTCCGAACCCGGGCATGAGGTCAACCGGTCGGCGATCCAGGCGATGGCCGAACGCGGCATCGACATCTCCGGGGAGTTCCCGAAGCCGTGGACCGACGAGACGGTCCGCGCCGCCGACGTGGTCATCGCCATGGGCTGCGGCGACGCGTGCCCGATCTTCCCCGGGAAGCGCTACGAGTCCTGGGACGACCTCGCCGACCCCGCCGGCCTCACCGCGGCCGATGTGCGGCCGATCCGAGACGACATCGAACGCCGTGTCCGCAACCTCATCCAGCAGCTCGACATCCCCGCCCGACCGCTCCGCTAACCCCAGCACTGGGCAAGACCGGTTCACCAGGCAGCCCAGCGGCGGGCATTTACCCGGATGGCCAGCGATACCTATCGACCGCCGAGACGTGCGTGCGGTGTCCACGAACACTGGGGTCAAACCCCTTTTCGACCCATCTGTCTGCTGTGGAGGTCTTGTCATGCACGTCGTGGTCATCGGCGGCAGCGATGCCGGTATCTCGGCTGCTTTGAGGATCCGGGAGCTGGATGCGTCGGTCGCGGTGACTGTGGTGGTGGCTGACGCGTTTCCGAACTTCTCCATCTGCGGCATCCCGTACTACATCTCCGGTGAGGTCCGGCACTGGAGCCAGCTCGCGCACCGCAGTCTCGCCGACCTGGAGGCGACCGGCCTGCGGCTGATGCTTGACACCCGCGCCGTGGCGATCGATACGGCGAGCCGGCAGGTACGCGTTCAGGATGACGGCGGTGCGGACAGCCTGCTGGACTATGAAGCCCTGGTGGTCGGCACCGGTGCGGTGCCGGTGTTGCCCCCGATCGACGGGCTGCAGCACCTGGGCACGGCCGACGGGGTGCATGTCATCCACACCATGGGCGACACCTTGACCCTGGACCGCAGCCTCACCGACCAGCCGCCGCGGTCGGCCCTGATCGTCGGCGCCGGCTACGTAGGTTTGGAGATGGCGGAGGCCCTGACCGGCCGGGGCATTGCGGTCACCCAGGTCGAGATGCTGGCGGAGGTGCTGCCCACGGTCGACCCCGAGCTCGGCGCACTCGTGCACGCCGAGCTCACCCGGTGCGGCGTCACCGTCCACACCTCCACCGTCGTGCAGCGGATCGAGGCTGGTCCCGGCGACGGCCCGCGGCTGCGGGTCGAGGGTGTCGACCCTGCCGGCGAGCAGGTCGCCTGGCAGGTTGATCTGGTCCTGGTCGTCGTCGGTGTCCGCCCCGACACCGAGCTGCTGGTCGCTGCCGGCGCCGGCACGGGACCTCGCGGCGCGGTCCTGGTCGACCAGACGATGGCGACAGGGCTGCCGCAGGTGTGGGCGGCCGGCGACTGCGTCGTCACCCACCACCGGCAGCTCGGCACCACCTATGTGCCGTTGGGCACCACCGCCCACAAGCAGGGACGGGTGGCCGGGGAGAACGCGATCGGCGGCCGCGCCCGCTTCGCCGGCAGCCTCGGCACGCAGGTGGTGAAGGTCTTCGACCTGGTCGCCGCGCGCACCGGGATCCGCGACCACGAGGCAGTCACCCTCGGCCGGGACCCGGTGACGGTGTCGGCGGTGGCCGACGACCACAAGGCCTACTATCCCGGCGCGCAGCCGATCACGATCCGGGTCACCGGCGACCGGACAACCGGGCAGCTGCTCGGCACCCAGTTGGTCGGTCACCGCGGCACCGAGACCGCCAAGCGGGTCGACATCTACGCGACGGCGCTGTTCCACGGCATGACCGTCGACTCCATGGCCGACCTCGACCTCTCCTCCACCCCGCCGCTCGGGTCACCGTGGGATGCGGTGCAGGTCGCCGCGCAGACCTGGGTCCGCGCCACCGGCCCCGCGCCCGGCGATCAGCCCGCTCGCGTGCCGACGGTGCTGTTCGTCTGTGAGCACAATGTCGGTCGGTCGCAGCTGGCCGCCGGGCTGGCCGCGTCTCGGGCCGCCGGCCGGATGAGGGTGCTGTCGGCCGGCACGAATCCCGATCCGGTGGTCGACGAGGTGATGCTGGCCTCGCTGGCCGAGATCGGCATCGACCGGTCCGACCAGGTGCCCACCCAGCTCACCGCCGAACTGATCGAGCAGGCCGATGCCGTCGTGGCGGTGAAGCCCGGCCTCGGCATCGTCGTGGCCGATGGAGCGCAGCTGCAGACCTGGACCCTGCCCGAACCGGAACGGTGGGACGTCGCCGGCCTCCGGCCGCTGCGCGACTTCCTCGCCAACAAAGTACAGACGTTGATCGAGGACCTCACCCGACGCCGCTGAACCGGCCCGCCGCCTCAGGATCGAATCGCGGTCGGAACCGACCACACGCTAGCTGCGGCAGCGACCAACGCCACCCCACCCATCACCCAGAACATCGCGGCGTACCCGCCGAGGCCGGCGGCCAGAGCGGCCCCGATCCACGGCGCCAGAGCGGCGGTCATCGTGGCCGGTGCCGTCAGCACACCGGTGAGCCGGCCGTAGTGAGCGATCCCCCACCGCTCGCTGACCGCGGTCGCCTGCACCAACGTGAGCAGCCCGCGCACGACACCGGAGAAGACCACCGCCGCGACCAAGCCCGCAAGCCCGGTCACAACCGCGATCAAGCCCGTGGAGACGGCCACCCCCAGCAGCACGGCCGTGGTGCGGGACCGGACACCCAGGTGGCGGTGCAGCGGTCCGTAGCCGAGCCGGCCGAGCACCTGCCCGGCTCCCCCCAGACCAAGGATGACCGCGGCAACGCCGATGCCGATGCCGCGTTCGGTGAGCAGCGGGACGAGGTTGACGACCGCCGCGTGGGAAGCGCACGCCGCCAGGGCCAGGGCGGCCGCCAACGCGACGAACGCGCGACTCGTGACGATATGCGCAGGGCGCTGCCCGGCCGGTGCGGTGTCCGCGACGTGCGGCCAGGGTCGACGGAGCCCGAACGCGTGAGCGGGGATGGTGACCACCGCGAGGATGGCAGCCAGAACCAGATAGACGCCCCGCCAGTCCAGCCGCTCGGCCAGGGCGGCGGTGATCGGGGCGAATATCGTGCTGGCGAAGCCGCCGGCCAACGTGAGAACCGTCAGGGCGCCGACAGCTCGCGGCCCGTACCAGCGGGTCAACGCCGCGAACGCCGGCGGATACAACACCCCGGCCATGGCCACACCGGCGACCAGCCACGCCCCCACGAAGACCGGCAGGGTCGGCGCGAGTGCAATGGCCACCACGGCCAGCACCGCCACCACCGACCCGAGCGTCATCACTGCGCGTGGGCCGTGCCGATCGATCCATCGACCAACCGCCATCCCGGCCACCGCCGAGACAACCAGGCCGGCCGAGAACGCCGCCGTCAACGTCGGCGCGGACCAGCCGGTCGCCGCGCTGATCCGCCCGGACAGCACCGGGAACGCGTAATACAAGATTCCCCAGCTGGTCACCTGCGTCACACACAGGACGGCCAGGATCCGTCGCAGCCCGACCCGGTCGGCATCGGGCCGGGCGGCGACGGTGAGCCGACCGTCGCCCTCGCTCACTCCGACCGAGGCGCGGCGCCGATCGTGACCAGCTGCGGACCGACGGTCACAGACGTCGTCGTCGAGGCTGGGCCGCAGCAGCCACCCGACGACGTCGGATCGGGATCGCCGAACAGGCCCGAGCCGCCGCACACGCCGGTGTCGGGCAGGGTCAGCTCGACCCGGGCCGCGCCCTCATGATCACCCGCGAGCTCGGCGGCCACGCTGCGGACCTGCTCGTAGCCGGTCATCGCCAGGAACGTCGGTGCCCGCCCGTAGGACTTCATCCCGACCAGGTAGAAGCCTGCCTCCGGTTGCGCCAGCTCCGCCGCCCCGTGCGGGCTGACACTGCCGCAGGAGTGCAGGTTGGGGTCGATCTCGGCCGCCAACAGCCGCGGCGCCTGCAGCACCGGATCCAAGTCGAGCCGAATCTCGGACAGAAACGACAGGTCCGGCCGGAACCCGGTCAACACCACCACCCGATCAGCCGGGTCCAGGGCACGACCGTCCTCAGCCACCAGCACCACACCACCGTCACGGCGCTCGACTGCCTCGACGCGGAAGCCGGTGACCAGCTCGACCAGCCCTTCTTCGACAGCAGCCCGGGCCCGCAGGCCGAGGGCACCGCGCTGGGGCAGCTCATCGGAGACACCGCCACCGAAAGTGTCGCCGCTCAGTCCGCGGCGCAGCACCCAGGTCAGCCGGCTGCCCGGCTCACGCCGGACCGTCTCGGCCAGGTCGATGATCGCGGTCATCGCCGAATGGCCGCTGCCCACCACCACCAGATGCCGACCCGCAGCCGCCGCCAGCTGATCGGTCGTCGGCGGCAGGTACGTCACCAGCCCGTCCACGGCGGCCGCGCGCTCCCCGGTCGCCGGCAGCCCATCCGCCCCGGCCGGGCCCGGCTGCCGCCACGTCCCCGAGGCGTCCACCACGGCGCGGGCCTGCAGCCGCGACTCCTGCCCATCCGGGTCGACCACGTGGACCACGAACGGCTGCTCGTCGCGGCCCGAGCTGACCAGCCGGTCCCGGCCCGTCCGCGACACACCGGTCACCCGGACGCCGTAGCGGACCACGTCACCCAGCGCGGCGGCCAACGGGGCGAGGTACCGCTCGATCCACTCCCCGCCCGTCGGGTACCCCTGCGTCGGGGCTTGCCAGCCGATCGGCGCCAGGAGCCGTCCCGCCGCCGGGTCCACCAGCTCGGGCCACGGCGAGAACAGCCGCACATGAGCCCATTGCGCCACCGCGGCCGCCGGGCTGTCACCCGCCTCCAGCACCACCGACTTCACACCACGCTCACGCAGCTGTGCCGCAGCCGCCAGACCCTGAGGCCCAGCGCCGATCACCACCACCGGAAGATCAGTCATCACCTACTCCTAGTCAGATTGAAGATTCTCGATACGTACTTTAGCCGTCCATCGACGAATGTCAATGGGTGTGGCAGACTAGATCCATGTCAGTCACCACTTTGCCGCTGCTCGCGTCCGACCTGACCGCCTGCTGCGCACCGGTGACCGGTGGGGTCCTCGACGACGACACCGCCGCTCGGCTGGCTCACCTGTTCAAGGCGCTCGCCGACCCGACTCGGGTCAAACTGGTGTCCCTGATCGCCGCCGCCGACGGCGGCGAAGCCTGCGTCTGTGACCTCATCGCACCGGTCCAGCTGTCCCAGCCCACCGTGTCGCACCACATGAAGCTGCTCGTCGACGCCGGACTGATCACCCGCGAGCAACGCGGCAAATGGGCGTACTACCGGGTCGCCCCCACCACGTTGGCCGCGATGGCCCGATCACTGTCCCCCGCCTGACGGGCATCCTGCTGCCGTCGACCGCGGATACCGATGCGGTGGCCTCGACGGTTGGTGTGGGCGACGAGACACCGATATCTGCGCGGCCGGCTCAGCGCGAACACCCGCAGAGTCACCGAGCTCGGCGAGGAGCACTGACACCGTGGCCCGGGCTGCCGGGCCGACGCCGATCAGTGTTGCCGACGCCGGACCGCACCAGTCGCCGTAGCCCAGGAAGAACAAGCCGCGATGGTCGGCTGAGCGGGTGGGAAGATCAGCGTCGGTGACCGGATGACCATGGTGCCGGGCCAGGCCCATGCCGGTGAGGTGGGCGAGGTCCGGTCGGAATCCGGTGCACCAAAGGATCACATCGACGGTGACCTGTCGATGCGGGTCGTCCCAGGCGACACCGGTCGGGGTGAGACGGTCGAACATGGGCTGGGCGTTGAGAAGGCCCCGATCCCGTGCCTCGCGAACTGTCGGGACGGCCACGATGTCGCCGAGGCTGCCCACACCTTGCTGGGCAGGGTTCGCGCTACGCACAGCCCGGGTGGCGATGTCGAACAGGGCCCGGCCGTCAATATCGTCGGGGAGGTACCGGGGTGGCCGCAGCGTCACCCAGGTGACGGTGCCGTCCTGGCGACGAGCGAGGTCGGCGGTGATCTGCGCCGCCGAGTTCCCACCACCGACGACCAGGACCCGCGCCTTTTCGAAGTCGTCCGCTCGGCGGTAGTGCTGGGTGTGCAGTTGGCGCCCTCGGAAGGTCGTCATGCCCGGGTACCGCGGCCAGAACGGACGGGCCCAGGTCCCGGTGGCGCTGATGACCGACCGGGCTGACCAGGGACCCTGGTCGGTGGCGACCCGAAATCCGTAGCTCTCGGGATTGCGCTCGACGCCGGTGACGGTGACCGGCCGCTGGACGGGCAGCTGGTACCGCTGCGCGTAGTCCTGGAGGTACCGGCGGACGTGCTCGGCCGAGGGGGTTTCGCTGCTGCCCTTCTCCGGCGGCATCGGCCAGCCGGGCAGGGAGCTGTAGGCAGCAGGCGAGAACAGCCGCAACGACTCCCACCCATCACTCCATGCCCCACCCGCGGTCGGACGCTGATCCATCAGCACGAACCTGAGCGGAGCCGCACCCACGCTTGAACGGTCGCGGTTGGCCCGCTGCAGGTAGTAGCCAGCCGCCAACGCCGCCTGCCCACCGCCGACGATCACGACGTCGGCGTCACGCACCTGACCAACTGCCACCGACAAACCCTGTCACGGCGCGGAAGTGGACACTGGCACTCTTGTCAACGGCCCGGCTTCCCAGTCAACGGGTCAGGCGGTGTCGGCTGGGTCTGGTTGCGCTTGTGGTTGCGCTCGGATCAGGTCGGCGGCGCGTTCGGCGATCATGACGGTGGGCGCGTGGGTGTGGCCGCGGGTGATCCGCGGCATCACCGAGGCGTCCACCACCCGCAACCCGTCCAGACCCCGGACTCGCAGTTGACAGTCGACGACTGCGGCGTCGTCGCTGCCCATCCGACAGGTGCCGACCGGGTGGTATGCCGTCTGGGCGTGTTCCCGGACGTACGTGGCCAGCTTCGCATCGTCGACCGTGCCCGGCCAGGGTGCCATGGGCGCGCCAATGTAGGGGCTCAGCGCGACGGTGTCGCAGAGCCGCTCGGCGATGCGGAGACCGGCAACAAGACCATGCAGGTCCGACTCGACCGTGAGGTAGCCCGGGTTGATGATCGGCGGCTCGCCCGGGTTGGCACTGGCCAGACGGACCTCACCGTGGCTGTCCGGTTGCAGAAGCTCCACACCCATGGTCAGCCCGTGGCCGGGCGGTGGGGTCAGGCCCTCGCCCAGCACTGGCACCGGAAGCCAGACTAGCTCCAGATCGGGGGCGGCTAGAGCTGGGTCGCTGCGGATGAAGGCGACCGCCTCGTTCACGCTGGAGGTGAGCATCCCGCGACGCGCGAGGAGGAATCGGGCGAGCTGGGCCGGGGAGTCGGCCCCGAACAGTGTGATCGGCTTCGGGCAGTGCACGATGACCGCGCAGGCCAGGTGGTCCTGCAGGTTCGCGCCAACACCCACCAGGTCATGGCGTGGCTCTACGCCCGCGTCGCGCAACTGGTCAGCATCTCCGATACCTGACAGCATCAGCAGCTGGGGTGAGTTGATGCTGCCGGCGCAGAGGATCACCTCGCGGGTGGCGGTCACTTGCTGAGTCACGCAGGCCGCATCCCGGTACTCCACACCGGTGGCACGGGCACCGTCGAGCAGAATTCGTTGGGCGTGCGCTCCGGTGAGGACGGTCAGGTTGCGTCGCCGCCTGGCGGGACGCAGGTAGGCGTCTGCGGCGCTGTGCCGCAGCCCGCGCCGCTGGGTCACCGCAGTGGGCGAGAACCCGGTGTTGTCAGGTTCGTTGAGTTCGTCGAGTCGGCGTAGGCCCAGCTCAGCGCATCCGGCCAGGAACGCCAATGTGGTGGGGTTGGGATCGCGCAGCTCGGAGATGACCTGCGGACCCGAAGTGCCGTACACCCCGCCGACGTTGCTGCCCACCCGATGCTCGGCCCGGCGGAAGTACGGCAGCACCTCCTCATAGGACCAGCCCGGGCAGCTTTCCGCCCAGCCCTCGTAGTCGAGGCGGTGCCCACGTGTCCACGCCTGCCCA
>DATDBV010000289.1:0-5996 GCA_036524715.1 Nakamurella sp.
GCGTCACGGTGCCGGCACAACCTGGCCTACTGGACCGGCCAGGACTGGTGGGGCGTCGGGCCGGGGGCGCACTCGCACGTCGGCGGGGTGCGGTGGTGGAACGTCAAGCACCCGGCCGCCTACGCCCAGCGGCTGTCCGCCGGGGTGAGCCCCGGCCAGGCCCGCGAAGTGCTGGACGACGACGCCAGGCACCTGGAGGACGTGCTGCTGCGCTTGCGGCTGGTGGACGGGCTGCCGGTCGACCGGCTCAGCGCGGCGGGCCGGCGCCGGGCCCGGGTGGCCGCCGCCGACGGCTCCCTGGGCAGCGAAGAACTGGACCGGGGCCGGGCCGTGCTGACCCGGCGGGGTCGGCTGCTCGCCGACGGGCTGGCGCTCAGTCTCGCGGAATGACGGTGCCGGCCGGCCGATTGGACGCCGTCACCGGCAGGGTCTCGGCCGCCGAGCGCGTGTCCAGGTCCAGCACCCGGACGTGGATCACCGTCCGCTGCTGCAGCGCCGAACGCAGTGCCCGGTGCAGGCCGTCCTCCAGGTAGAGCTGGCCCTGCCAGTGCACCGCGTGCGGGAACAGGTCGCCGTAGAAGGTGGACGCCTCGTCGAGCAGGGCATCCAGTCGCAGCTCACGCTTGGTCGTGATGAGCTCGTCCAGCCGGACCTTGCGCGGCGGGATCCGGGCCCAGTCCCGGGTGGACATGCCGTGCTCGGGGTAGGGCCGACCCTCGCGAACATCCTTGAAGATCATTGTTCTGGGCCTCCGTTGCCCGGTGCGCTCACCCGCCAGGGTAACGGTCCGCGCCGGAACCGCTGCGGGGCGTGCATCCGGGCCGTGCTCGGCAGGCCGTCCCGCACCCGAACGGACGACTACACTTGGCAGCCGACGGGCGGGAGTGCCAATACCGCGCGAGAAGCGGGCGACCACACGGCCGGGAGGTGATCATGTCGGCCGACGACAGGCGGTTCCAGGTGCTGCGGGCGATCGTCGCCGACTATGTCGCCACCCACGAGCCGGTTGGCTCCAAGTCGCTGGTCGAGCGACACCAGCTGGGCGTGTCCCCGGCCACCATCCGCAACGACATGGCGGTCCTGGAGGACGAGGGGTACATCGCGCAGCCGCACACCTCGGCCGGCCGCATCCCCACCGACAAGGGATACCGGCTGTTCGTCGACCGGCTCACGCAGGTCAAGCCGATGTCCGCGGGGGAGCGACGGGCCATCCAGGCATTCCTGTCCGAGGCGGTCGACCTGGAGGACGTGCTGCGCCGGTCGGTCCGGCTACTGGCCCAATTGACCCGGCAGGTCGCGTTCGTGCAGTACCCGACCCTGTCCCGGTCCTCCGTCCGGCACGTGGAGGCGGTCGCCCTGGACCGGCGCCGGCTGCTGCTGGTGGTCATCACCGACACCGGTCGGGTGGAGCAGCGGCTGGTCGAACTGGACGACGACGTCACCGACGAGGGGCTGCTGGCCCTGCGGTCGTTGTTCGCCACGGCGGCGGTCGGCCGGCGGCTGTCCGACGCGGCGACGGCGCTGGCCGACGTGGCCTCGACCGTCGACCCGGACGTGCGTCATGTGGTCGTGCCGTCGGTGGCCGTCGTGCTGGGCTCCCTGGTGGAGCATCCGGACGAGCGACTGGTGCTGTCCGGCACCTCGCACGCGACCGGCGCCTGGGCGGACCAGCCGGCCGCCCTGCGTGGGGTGCTGGAGGCACTCGACGAGCAGGTCACGCTGCTCAAGCTGCTCGCCGCGCTGGAGACGCCGGACGCCGTGGTCGTGTCGATCGGCAGCGAGAACGACGACGCCAACCTGGCGAGGACGGCGTTGGTGTCGGCCGGCTACGGCAGCGGGCAGACCCTGATGGGCGGGCTGGCCGTGGTCGGCCCGACCCGGATGGACTACCCGGGGACGATGGCCGCGGTCCGGGCGGTCGCCAGGTACGTCGGGGAGATCGTCGCCGGCCGGTAGTGGCGGTGCGCCCGGACGCCGAACGGGTCGGGGCAACTTGTTCTTCAATCGGGTGTGGAATATGTCCACCACCCGCTCGGGTGGTGGTGCGAGCCCCGGCTCGCGGGAAGGCGACTGGTGCAGAGGGTGGCTCGGGACTATTACGGCCTGCTGGGCGTGGCCAAGGGCGCGTCGCAGGATGAAATCAAGCGTGCGTACCGGAAGCTGGCCCGGGAACTGCATCCCGACGTCAACGCCGACCCGGCCGCCCAACAGCGGTTCAAGGACGTGACGGCGGCCTACGAGGTGCTGTCCGACCCGGCGAAACGGCAGGTCGTCGACCTGGGCGGGGACCCGCTGGGCGGCGGTGGTCAGGGCGCCGGCGGTCCCGGCGGGATGGGCGACCCATTCGGCGGCATGGGCCTGGGCGACATCATGGACGCCTTCTTCGGCGGCGGCGGCGCCACCAGGTCCCGTGGACCCCGGTCCCGGGTCCGGCAGGGCGAGGACGCGCTCATCCCGATCGAGCTGACCCTGGAGGAGTGCGCCAACGGGGTGGCCAAGGACCTGGCCGTGGACACCGCCACCCTGTGCACGTCCTGCCATGGCTCCGGCTGCGCGGACGGCACCCGCCCGGCCACCTGCGACATGTGCAAGGGCGCCGGCGAGGTTCAGCAGATCCAGCGCTCGCTGCTCGGCCAGGTGGTCACCTCCCGCCCCTGCCCGGTCTGTCGGGGCTTCGGCGAGGTCATCCCCGACCCCTGCCGGCAGTGCAACGGCGAGGGCCGGGTGCGCACCCGGCGGACCGTCCGGGCGAACATCCCGGCCGGCGTCGGCGACGGGATCCGGGTGCGGCTGGCCGGTCAGGGCGAGGTCGGGCCGGGCGGCGGAGCCCCCGGTGACCTGTACGTCGAGGTGCAGGAACTGCCGCACGAGCAGTTCTCGCGCGACGGCATCGACCTGCACTGCACCGTGCACGTGCCGATGACCGCGGCCGCCCTCGGCACGTCGATGGGTCTGCAGACCCTGCACGGCGTCGAGGACCTGGACATCCAGCCCGGCACCCAGTCGGCCACCGTGCTCACCCTGCGCGGCCAGGGGATGCCCCGGCTCCGCGGCACCGGGGTTGGCAACCTGCACGTGCACATCGAGGTGGTCACCCCGACCCGGGTCGACTCCCGGCAGGCCGAGCTGCTGCGCGAGCTGGCGACGCTGCGGGGCGAGGAGCAGCCGGAACTGGCCGCCCGCGGCCACAACGGCGGCTTCTTCTCCCGGATCCGTGACTCCTTCGCCGGGCGCTGAGCCGCCCGGACGTCGTGCCGGATCTCGCGGCGAGCCGTTCTTCCTGGTCGACGCGCTGCCCGCACCCGGCCCGTTCGTGCTGGACGGCGCCGAGGGCCGGCACGCGGCGGCCGTCCGCCGCCTGCGGCCCGGCGAGGAGCTGGTGCTGACCGACGGCGCCGGTCACCTGGCCGCCGCGACCGTCACCACAGCCGGCCGGGCCGAACTCACCCTGGATGTGGCGGCCCCGCAGGTCGAGTCACCGCCCGACGTGCGGGTCACCCTGGTCCAGGCGCTGCCCAAGGGGGAACGCGGTGAGCTGGCGGTGGAGTTGGCCACCGAGGCCGGCGTGGACGCGATCGTGCCCTGGGCCGCGCGGCGGTGCGTCGCCCGGTGGGGCGCGCCCGAGCAGGTCGACAAGGGCGTCCGGCGCTGGCGGAACACCGCCCGCGAGTCGGCCAAACAGGCCCGCCGGGCGTTCGTGCCCGCGGTGTACGACCTCGCGCAGACACCCCAGGTCACGGCCCGACTGACCGGGGCGACCTGCGTGGTCCTGCATGAGACGTCGGCAACACCGCTGGCGACGGTCGAGTGGCCGGCCGCCGGTGACGTGGTACTGATTGTCGGTCCGGAAGGGGGATTGACCGAGGAGGAACTGACCGTGTTCGTCGCTGCGGGCGCCACGGTGGTGCGGCTGGGTCCCCAGGTCCTGCGGACGTCGACCGCCGGTGCGGTCGCCCTCGGGGCCCTCGGCGTGCTCACCGGCAGGTGGACGTGAAGGTCGACATCCGCGACTACTCCTACGGTCCGCACGAGAGCCAGCGGATCCGGATGTTCCTGCCATCGGGCCGCTACCTGACGGTCGTCGTCGTGATCCACGGCGGTTACTGGCGCTCGATCTACGGCATGGAACTGGCCGAACCCCTCGGCTACGACCTCACCCGGTTCGGGGTGGCCGCCGCCGTCATCGAATACCGGCGGGTCGGCGAGGGCGGCGGCTGGCCGACCACCCTGGCCGACGTCTCCCGGGCTGTGGACTCGCTGGCCGGACCTGGCCAGGACGTCGCCGACGGCCGTCTGTCGTTGGACCGGGTGGCCGCGGTCGGGCATTCTGCCGGCGGTCACCTGGCCGCCTGGCTGGCCCATCGCGGGTCGCTGCGGGCCGGCACCGCCGGATCGGTCGGGCCCGGTGAGGCCCACGTGCCGGTCGTCGGCGCGGTCGCCCAGGCCGGCCTGCTCGATCTGGTCGGGGCGTCGATCGAGCGGCTGGGCGACGGCGCCGTCACCGCGCTGATGGAGGGCGAGGCCCGATCCATGCCGCAGCGCTACCACCATGCCTCGCCGCTCGCCCATGTCGGTGACGGCGCCCGGGTGGTCTGCGTGCACGGCGACGCCGACGACATCGTGCCGCTGTCCCAGTCCGAACGCTATGTCGAGGCCGCGCGACGGGCCGGCGACCCGTCGTCGCTGATCGTGCTGCCGCGGACCGGGCACTTCGAGCTGATCGACGTCCGGCACCCGGCCTGGGACGTGTGCTGCAGCCAGGTGCTGCGGATGGTCTGAGCCGGGCCTGCCGAGCGAACCCATCGCAGAGGGTGCAGCCGAGCCTGCGGGCGCACCGCGTCGATGCGGTCGGCCCCGCCCGGATGATTCCGCTCGCGCGGAACATCCGGTCGTGCCCAGGGACCAGGAGTTCCGCAACTTCCCGTCAGCTTCCTCCTGTCGGCGGCGCGGACGGCTCCCGCGGAACATTCGGTCGTGCCCAGCGACCAGGAGTTCCGCAACTTCCCGTAAGCCTCCATCTTTGGGCCGCCCGGTCGGCTCGTGCGGAACATCCGGTCGCGCTCAGCGACGCGAAGTTCCGCAGTCGCGACCATTCACGACCACTGACCCCTTGGAATCAGCCAGTCGCTAGGGTTTCGGCCATGCCCTACACCAGTGACGACTGCCTTTTCTGCAAGATCGTCGCCGGCACCATCCCGGCCGACGTGGTGCACCGGGACGACCATGTGGTCGCCTTCCGGGACATCAACCCGCAGGCGCCGACGCACCTCCTGGTCATCCCGACAACCCATTACGAGAACGCCGCCGAGATCGCCGGTGACGACCCGTCCGGCCTGGCCGCGCTGGTGCTCGCCGCCCGCACGTTGGCTGAGGCCGAGGGGATCGACCGTGCCGGCTACCGGATCGTCACGAACACCGGCGTCGACGCCGGGCAGACGGTGTTCCATACCCACCTGCATCTGCTGGGCGGACGGCGCATGGGCTGGCCGCCCGGCTGACGGCTGAACTTCGGCGACTGTTTCGCCTTTGCCCTGGCGGTCGACACCGGCGAACCGCTGCTGTTCAAGGGTGACGATTTCGCCCGCACCGACGTGCGGCCGGCGCGGGAGTGATCAAATCCGGTGGCTCCGGCCGCCATCGGTCTCGGTAGAATCGGCTGTCGATCAAGCAGGGTCGACGACCTCGAACCAGGGAAAGTGGGCAGTCACCAGGTGCCGGATTCTCCGTCGGCCGCGACGCGGTCCGACCTCCCCCGTGGCCTCTCCCGTGCAGCGACCGGCGATCGAGGCGGTGACGCGGGAGCCCCCGCCCAGTCGGGCGAATCGACGCTGGTGGTGACGGACGAGCGGCAGATGATCGGGCTGCTGGGTTCCCGCGACGCCCTGCTCCGCCTGCTCGAGGAGGGCCTGGCCGCGGACATCCACGTGCGCGGCAACCGGGTCACCCTCAAGGGCGCGGCCGCCGACGTCGCGCTGGCCGAACGCACCATCCGCGAG
>DATDBV010000290.1:0-2470 GCA_036524715.1 Nakamurella sp.
GTCGTCGGCCATGCCCGGAGCCTAGCCAGGTGCCGGCCGGAACGGTCCCTAGGTGGCTGGTGTCGAACGAGCCGCTCGGGGTTCGGTCGTGGTGGTGCGGGGGTGGATGCGGCGTTTGTGGTCTGGGGACGCGAGGTGTCGGGTGGGGCGGCATGCTGGGAGTTGGCCGTGGGTGGGCTTCTGGGAGGCCCTGGAGGGGCCCTTTGCGCAGGTTTCTGGTGTCTGTCCGGCCCGCCCCCAGGGGACTCAGGCGGTGGCCCAGCCCCGGCCGGGCTGGTAGCTGACGTTCAGCACGCCGAGCCGAGCCAAATTGATCCCAGCAGCGAGCAGGGAGAAATCGGCGGCGACCTTGACCAGGCCGCGGACCCGGGCCCGTCGCCCGCCATGGCGACGCCTCATCAGGTGCGCGATCTTGCGTTCAACCTTGGGCCGGGTGGCGCGGTAGTCGGCCTGCCAGGCCGGATCGGACTGCGCGGCCCGTTCCCGCGCGAGGACTCGTTCATGCTTGCCGACCCGGACCGTGCGGCCACCAGTGGCGGTGGTGCATCGGGCCGCGAGCGGGCAGGACCGGCACAGCTGGCCGAACTCGGCGGTCCCGCCACCGCCACCGCGGGCCGGCCGGATCGGCACCCGCTGCCCGGCCGGGCAGCCGACGGAGCCCGCCTCGAGATCGACGTCGAACTCGTCCTTGCTGAACAACCCGCCCGACGGCGCAGACGCCGGCTGGACCTTGCACCGGTTCGCGACACCGCTGTTCTCGAATCGTTCCTGCAGGTCCCCCGCACCGTAAGCGGCATCGCCGTAAACCTGGAGCGGGTTCTCATCTGCGGCGCCATCGGCAGCGCCCGTCCCGCCGGAGCCGGCACCATCGCCGGGGTGCCGATCGTCAAGATCATCCTGGGAAGACGTGCTGGCAGCCGATCCATCGACAGCCGACTCTTCCCGGGCCGGCTCGTTGTCGGCCGGCTTGGTGGGGAGGTCGTCGGCGAGCACAGTCATCGCGGCGTCGGCGTCGCCGACGTTGCCGGCGGTCGCGGTGGTGCCGGTGATGATCTCTGAGTCCGGGTCGATGCCGACATGGCCCTTGTAGCCATCGAATCCGCGGGCGGCGGTCTTGTGGCCGTGCCGAGCCTGCGGATCGACGGTGGAGATCACCCGGTCCTTCGCGACCCGGCGGGCGATCCGGAACACCCCGTCGACATCGTGGTCGAGGTCCTGACCGACCACCGTCGCGAGCAGCCGGCCCGCCTGATCCACAACCGGCTCCCACACCCCGCCCTCCAAGATCAGCAGCGCTGCGTGCGCATCCTTGGCCAACGCATCAACCAGCGCCTCCCGCGCAGCCGGGTCGTCGTAGTCACACACCGGCTTGCCCGCGCAGCCGTAGTCGTCGTCACGGGCCAGCACCGCCCGCAGCCTGGCCCCCAGCCCCTCATCAGCAGCCCTCAACAAGCCCCGGATCGCCGACCGGATCAACGTGACGGTGTCCATCGTGGCGACCGCGTCATACAACGCAGTCGAGTCCAGCACCCGCTTCCGCCCGACCAGACCCGCCGCCCTCGCCGCCGTCAACGTGGCCTCGAAGATCCGGTCCGGCCGGGGCGAGTCCGCCAACCGGGCCCGCATGTCCACCAAAACGGTGTGCACGAACCCGGGATAGTCGAAGTCCAGCCCGCCCGCGGCATACTTCCACCGGGCATCGAACGCGAACCGATCCACCGCCTCGCGATCACTGAGACCCTCGACCCGCTGCAGCACCATCACCGTCGCCACGATCATCGGTGGCACCGACCGGCGACCCACGTCGGTGAACAAGTCCGCGAACATCTCATCCGGGAACAGCCGGAAACACTCCCGATGCAACACCGCGTAGATCGAGTCCTCCCGCACCCTGCCCGCACAGAACTGCGTCGTCGACCGAAACAGATCCGCCTGCGTGGGCGTCGTCCCCAACGTCATCACTCACCCCCAGATCGCCACCACCATCCTCTCGGAGTGACCCGCAGATCCCCGGTCAGCGCCACGCGAAAAACACCAGCCACCTAATGAGGCTTCGCCTCTGACCGCCGAGCCGGGGCTGGTCTGGGTGGTCGGGTGCGGTCCATTCTGGGGCATGGCGACGGTGACGGTGAACGATCTGTTGGATGGGCACGCCGGGCTGGACATCGAGTGTCTGGATCGGATCTACCTAAACGGCTATGTGCCGAACCTGCAGGTTGCCGGTCAGGTGGTGTCGTTCATGTCGGCTCATCTGGGACTGCCGATCCCGTCGCCGGCGATCATGGAGCAGATCGGCACCAGGTTCCGTCGCGCGGTGGCGGGGTTCGCCAAGGCCAACGGGGTGGCGCTGGTGATGTTCAAGAAGGGTGACCGCAAGCGAGACGTGATGGATCCGTATCTGCGTCGGCAGGCGGCCACGGGCGTGTCGGGGGTCGCGGCGATCGGGGTGGCGCAGGAGTACCAGAACGTG
>DATDBV010000291.1:0-5777 GCA_036524715.1 Nakamurella sp.
CGGTGGGGGACCGGTGGCCGCGCGCAAGGCGGCCTCGGGTGTCGAGGCCGGGGCCGACGTGCTGGTCGTCGCGCCCTACGCCTGCGAGGAGATCGTCGCCGACGCCGCAGCCGGACTGCTGACCTGGCGATGCGGCGAGTACTCGGTCGGCGACCTCGCCGGGGCGTGGCTGGTGTTCGCGTCGACCGGCGACCGGCTCACCGACGACGCGGTGGCGATCGATGCCGAGGCCGCCCGGGTGTTCTGCGTGCGGGCTGACGACGCCGCCTTGGGCACTGCTCGGTCCGCCGCAGTGATCCGGCGGGACGACATGCTGGTCTCGGTCGGCTCGGCCGGCGCGCCCGATCCCCGGCGGGCGGTCGCGGTACGGGATGCCATTGCGGGGGCCCTGGACAACGGTGCACTGCCCGTCCGCCGCCGGAGGTCCGGACCGGGCCGGGTGGTGCTGGTCGGCGGCGGTCCCGGCGAGGGCGACCTGCTCACCCTGCGCGGGCGGCGGGAACTGGCCGCCGCCGAAGTCGTGGTTGTCGACCGGCTCGCCCCCCGCTCGGTGCTGTCCGAATTGGGGCCGGGGGTGCTGATCGTGGACGTGGGCAAGGCGCCGGGCCGGCACCCGGTGCCCCAGCACGAGATCAACCGGCTGCTGGTGGAGCACGCGCAGGCCGGACGGCGGGTGGTCCGGCTCAAGGGCGGCGACCCCTTCGTCCTCGGTCGGGGCGGCGAGGAGGTGGCCGCCTGCCGGGAGGCCGGCGTCGACGTGTCCGTGGTGCCCGGGGTGACCAGCGCGTTCGCCGTGCCCGCGGCGGCCGGCATCCCGGTGACCAACCGGGGGCAGTCCCGGCAGGTCACCGTGCTGTCCGGGCACGACGCGGTCTCTCCGGATGGCCTGCCCGCGGACCTCGATTGGGCGGGGCTCGCGTCCGGTCGCGGGACGCTGGTGTTCCTGATGGGCGTGGCCGCGCTGCCGGCGATCTGTCGCGGGTTGCTGGGCGCCGGGATGGACCAGGTGACGCCGGTGGCGATCGTCGAGAACGGCTGGACGCCGGCGCAACGGGTGACCGCCGGGCGCATCGACGAGATCGCGGACCTGGCGGCCGCGCGGGGTGTCGAGTCGCCCGCGGTGATCGTGATCGGCGAGGTCGCCACTCACGCGCAGGCCTGACCCGGGCCGCCCCCCGGCCGCCGAGTGGGCATAACACGCCCTTTTGCCGGCCGGATACGGGCGTGTTCTGCACACTCGATCGGGGTCAGGCGAGGACTTCGGCCGCCGGCCGGGTCACCGTCAGGCGGAGCCGTCGTCGCCACATCAGCACCGCGAGCACCAGCAACGCCGCCGCCCACCCGCACGCGTGCAGGGTCGGTGCCAGCAACGGGCCGCCGGTCGTGGCCCGGACGAGCAACTCCTGAGCGCCGTAGTACGGCATGAACGGGCCGGCCGCCGTCGACGGCGGGACGCTCATCTGGATGCCGACGAACAGGATGACGACGAGGATCCCCTCCATCTCGTTCGGCAGCAATGCGGCGATGGCCAACCCGGCGGAGACCGAGACCAGGGCGGCGGTGGCGATCGCCGCGGCCAACGCGCCCGGGTAGGCCGGCCACCAGGTCAGCTCCATCAGGGCGAAGAACCCCACCCCGATCACCGCGGCCACCGCGCCGAGGAGCAGCAGGCGGCCGGCGATCAACTCGGCGGGCCGCCAACCGAACAGGACCAGGCGGGGGTCGACGCCGCGGCCGGCCAGCATGCTGAAGAACGCCGCGCCGCACACCGCGAAGCCCATGCCGATCGCGCCGGACACGGCCGCCCAGAGGTCGGCACCGGCGTCCGCGGTACCGGCGCCGACCGACGTCAGGTAGAACGCCACCGGCATCCCGACGAGCAGGGCCAGCGCGAGCCGCCGTCGCAGCAACTCCCTGCCCTGCAGCCGGGCCAGGATCAAGGCGTGCGTCATGACCGGCTCCCCGCCGCCGTGAGCTGGTTCGGCAGCTCCACCACACGGTCCACCGACTGCCGATCGGCCAGCAGGTGGGTGACCACCAGGACGGCACGGCCGTCGTCCCGCCACCGGGTGACATGGGCCCAGAAGTCGACGTAGGTGCCGTGGTCGAATCCCTGGTACGGCTCGTCCAGCAGGAGCAGGTCGGGTGATCCGACCACCGCCAGGGTCAGATTCAGCTTCTGCCGCTGCCCGCCGGACAGCCTGCCGGCCACCGTGCGGCTGCCGACTGGAAACCCCAACTCCGCCAGGATGGACCGTCCCTGGTCGAGCGCACCGAACAGGGTCAGGTGTTCGTCGGCGGTCAGCTGGCCGAAGAGCCCCGGCTCCTGGGGGCAGTAGCCGGTCCGCCCCGTGACCCGCACCGACCCGGCGTCCGGGGCCAGCAGCCCGGCGCAGATCCGCAGCAGGGTCGTCTTGCCACAGCCGTTCTCGCCCACGATGGCGACGACTTCGCCACGCCCCACCGTGATCTCGGCGTCCAGCAGGACCGGCTGCCGCCGGAACGACTTGCCGATGCCGGTGGCCCGCAAAACCTCGGTTGACATCATCGACCCCCATTCCGGTGAGCCGGTCGTCGCCGGGATGATTGGACGCACCGTGCTCCCGAGCGACGGTAGAGAGCCGGCGCCCGCCGGGGAACGCGGTGCACCGGTGGATCGGAATGGAGGAAAGCCGCAGGGGCGGATTGGCGGTCGGCCCTCTGGACGGGCCGGTGCCCGAAGCGGACGATCAGTACATGCCGGCCCGAACGGTGCTGTTCAATCGAGCGATGACCGCGGTGGGTGCGGTCGCCGTGCTCGGGTGCTTCGGGTTCGTCGCCGCGGACATCGCGGCCGGTCAGGGGTTCGGCAGTTTGGCATGGGTCGGCCTGGGCATCGCTCCGATGCTCCTGCTGGGCGCCTACGTGACGCACCGGCGGCCCGCCCACCCGGAGGCCCGGCTGCTGCTGCTCGTCGGTGCGTCGCTGGCGGTCAACGAGTTGTTGGGCCGGCTGCTGGACCCGGTGCCCTCGGGCGCGGCCCCACCGGTCTGGGTGCTGCTGAACCTGCTCTACCAGTACGCGACCGTCGTCACGGTCGCCGGCGTGGCCGCCCTGGTCGCGCTGTATCCGGACGGCGTCGGTGAGCGCCCGTGGCATTCCGCGGTGGTCCGGGCCGGGTGGTGGGTGGCCCTGTCGTTGCCGGTGCTGATGCTGCTGGCAAACGATCGCCTCGTCACCATCTACTGGGTCGCCCCGCCGGATTCCGCGCCGCCCAATCCCTGGGCGCAGCCCTGGTTCGGCCTCCTGGCCGGGCCGTTGGAATACCTGTACCAGACGAGCATCCTCGTCGTGGTCGGCGTCGTGGTGCTCGCGATCCGGTACGTGCGGGCGGGCGCGGAGACCAGGCGTCGGACGCGCCTGCTGCTGATCGTCATGGCTGCCGGCTTGGTCAGCCTGGCGGTCGACGTCGCGTTGCGGTCGATCGGCGTGTACTCCCCGCTGTTCGCCGCCGCGTACCTGGTCTTCGTGCTGTTGATCACCGCCACCATTGCGCTCGGCATCGTGCAGTTCCGGCTGTTCGACATCGACCTGGTGGTCCGCCGGTCGGTGGTCTACGCGTTGTTGTCGCTGGCCATCACCGCCCTGTACCTGGCCCTCGCGGTCGGCCCGGGTCTGGCCTTCGGCCGGCTGATCCCGGTCGAGATCGCCGTCCTGCTGACCATCGCGGCCGCGATCGCGTTCCATCCCGTTCGGCGGCGGATGAACGCCTGGGCGGATCGGCTGGTTTTCGGTGAAAGGGTCAGCCGCTACCGGCTGCTCACCGACTTCGGGGCCGACCTGGACTGCGAGGTGCGGGTCGACGAGGTGCTGCCTGCGCTGGCCGACGCGGTCGCCCGCGGTCTGCGCTCCTCCTGGGTCCGGGTGCGACTGCGAGGGACCGGCGATGACGACTGGCTGACCGACCCGGTGGGCGTGGCCGGCACCCCGACCGGGCCGGCGGAACTGGTGCAGCTGCTGCGGCGGGGCGGCGAGGTCGTCGGCCGCATCGAATGCGGATCGGCGCCCGAGCCGTACACCGAGGCCGACCGGGAGCTGCTGGCCACGCTCGCGGCCCAGGCGGCGACCGCGATCGCCAACGCCCGGCTGACCGCCCAGCTGGCGGACCGGCTCGGCGAGCTCGAACGGTCCCGGGCCCGGATCGTCAGCGCGCAGGACACCGAACGGCGGCGGATCGAACGCGACATCCATGACGGCGTCCAGCAGGACGTGGTGGCCCTGATCCTGCGGATGGGTCTGTCCCGCAGCCAGGTGGCCCGGGGTGACGTTCCCGCCGACGACGCCATCGCGGCGCTGCAGGCCGACGCCGGCGATCTCCTGGGCGACCTTCGGGAGCTGGCCCGCGGCATCCGCCCGGCCGTGCTGTCGGACAGCGGCCTGGTCGCGGCCCTGCAGGCGCGGGTGGCGAAGATGCCGCTGCCCGTCGCGCTGCGGGCCGACAAGTCGCTGCGCAGCCGGCGGTTCGGCGCCGACGTCGAGGCCGCGGCCTACTTCCTGGTCTGCGAAGCCCTGACCAACGCGGCCAAGCATGCGGCGGCGACGACCGTGCTGGTGGACCTCTCGACGGCCGGGCCGTCCCTCGTGGTCAGGGTGCAGGACGACGGTCGCGGTTCGGGCCCGCCGGCGGGCGTGCCCGGGTCCGCCGGGGGTGGCGTCGGCCTGGTCAACCTCCGGGATCGGGTGGAGGCGCTGGGCGGGACGCTCACGGTGGTGACCGAGCCCGACCGCGGCACGGCCGTGCAGGCGTCGCTGCCGCTGACGGGTGGCACATGAGCGGGGCGCGGGAACCGTTGGGTGTCGTCATTGCCGAGGACCATTACCTGCTTCGGGAGGGCACCAGGGCGCTCCTGGAGGATTCCGGCCAGGTGCGCGTGCTCGCCACGGTCGGTGACGCGACCGAGCTGCTGGCGACGGTCATCCGGGTGCGGCCGGACGCCGTCGTCACCGACATCCGGATGCCACCAGGGCACCATCTGGAAGGCATCGAAGCCGCCCACGAGATCCGCCGTGAGCAACCCGATGTCGGGGTGGTCGTGCTGTCGCAGCACGCCGACGCCAGCTACGCGACCAAGCTCCTGGAGCATGGCAGCGCCGGCCTGGCCTACCTGCTCAAGGACCGGCTCGGCGACGTCGGCCAGCTGCTCGACGCGCTGCGGACCGTCTGCGCCGGCGGCTCAGTGATCGATCCGGTGGTGATCGACGCCCTGGTCAGCCTGGGCGTCCGGGATGCCGCGTCCCCGCTGTCCACCCTGTCGCCGCGCGAGCTGGACGTCCTGCGGGAAATGGCGCAGGGCAAGACGAACGCCGGTATCGAGCGCGCGCTGATGCTGTCGTCGTCCACCGTCGAGAAGCACGTCAACGCGATCTTCGGCAAGTTGAACCTGTTCGACGAGCCGCTGGTCAACCGCCGGGTGACCGCGGTGCTGACCTTCCTGCAGAACTCCTGAGCCGCCCGGACCGGCCTGGACCAGCCGCCAAACCCACCTGGAGTTGCCGCCCCACCTGAAGTTGCCGCCCCACCTGATGTTGATCATGGCACGGTGCCGGTCGAAAATCGGCGTGTCGCGGATTTCCTCGGTGTGTCGCAGGCAGCGCCGCATGATCAACATCAGAGTTGGGCCTGGTAGGCGAGCAGGCCGCCGACGAGCACGGCGAGGGCGACGAAGCCGACCAGCAGGGCGATCTTGCCGCCGCGGCGGCCGAACACCGCCTGCCAGGCGCGGTACCGGTCGGTCTCG
>DATDBV010000292.1:0-2803 GCA_036524715.1 Nakamurella sp.
GGTTGGTCGGTGGCGGCGTCCAGTCCTGCCCGATGCCCTGCGGGCCTCGCTGACCCAGGACGAACGGATCCTGGTGGCCGCCCCGTGCCAGGACGGCCGGGTGTTGGCCGTCAGCCGGTTCGGGTTGTGGGTGGTGAGCGATCCGGGTGGGCCGGCGGCGCACGCGGCGAGGATCGGGTGGGAGTCGATCGCCCGCGCCACACTGCTGGCCGGGGTGCTGTCGGTGGTGACGACCACAGTGACCGGTCAACTCCCCGACGGCACCGACATCCTCGTCGACGAGCCGGAACTGGTGTTCGCGCTGGCCGGCCGGAGCGGATTGACCGATCTGGTGCACAACCGGGTGCACAGATCGGTGGCCGCCAGCCGGCACCTGCCGTACCCCGGGGCCGGCGGGTGGGTGGTGCTGCGCCGGGTGCCCGGGCGCGACGGACTGACCAGGCAGGTCTGGCTCGACACGGGCGCGGACATCGGCGTGCCCGGGTTCGCCGACGCCGTGCGTTCGGTGGCGGACGAACTCGACGTGACGATGCCGACGTGACGATGCCGACGTGACGATGCCGACGTGACGATGCCGACGTGACGATGCCGCCGAGCTGATCACACTCTGGCCAGTCGGCCGAGCTTGCGAGGCCGCCAATCCAGCACGGCAAGACGGGGCGCCAGGCAATCCGGTGACGGAGGAACCGGATTGCTCAGCGCCGTCCTCGCTAGACTCGGAGCCGATGACTCAGGACGCCGACCAGCCGTACGACCCGGGCAAGCTGCGGGCCTCCGACGACGATCGGAACGCGGTTGCCCAGCTGCTGCAAACCGCGATGGCCGAGGGGCGGCTGACGCCCGTCGAGCTGCAGGAGCGGCTGGACACCCTCTACAAGTCCAGGACGCTCAGCGAACTCGAACCGCTGACCCTGGACCTGCCGGGTCATCGCGACCTGGTGCCCCGATCGCCGGCCGGGCCCATCGCGTTGACCAAGGCCGCGCCAGGCACGTCGCCGCAGCGCTTCGGCGGAACGCCGACGTCCAGCGTGGCGATCGGCATCATGTCCGGGGCGACCCGGGCCGGCGAGTGGGTGGTGCCCGCCCAGTTCTCCGCGATCGCGCTGATGGGTGGGGTCGACATCGACCTGACCAAGGCGCGTTTCGCCGAGCGTCAGGTGACGATCACCGCTCTGGCCATCATGGGCGGCATCGACATCGTGGTTCCGGAGGACGTCACCGTCGTCGTCAACGGGGTCGGGTTCATGGGGGCCTTCGAGGACAACGCGCGAACCCAGGGCACGCCCGACGGCCCGGTGGTGAAGATCAACGGGCTGGCGCTGATGGGTGGCGTCGACGTGAAACGCCCCAAGAGCAAGCGCGGGGAACTCCGGGGCTGAGGTCGACGGTCAGTAGGTCGGGTCCTTGGAGAAGACACTGGAGACCTTCGCCTGGACGAACCCGGCGGCGCCCTGCACGGCCGGATGGTCGGCGACCTTGGAGGTCCAGCGCTTCATCTGCTCGTAACGCTCCCGCCCGGCCCGCGAGCCGAGGACGTAGCCGATACCGATACCCAGCACGAGGCGGAACATATCCTGGAACCTCCCGATCGCAATCCGACCCGCGCCGTGGTCGGCCGGTGCGGGTTCTGCATAGTCTTCCCTATTCGGCCCGGGTTCAACCGCACTGGGGCGGCGACGGCGCTGTCGTCGCGGGTTCGGTCACCATCTGGAGCCGCCGATCGGATGCGCGCACCGCTCGCGGTGGCGATCGCATGTCGGGCAACACTTTTCGGGGAATCGGCACAGGTGCAGCACGTTGCCGGAGGAGTCGGCCATCGAACCGACGCGATTGGCGGTCTTCGGGGGGCCGGTGTCGGCGCGGCGGCGCCAGGGGGTCGGAACAGCCATGGTGGTACCTCTTCTCGTCGTCATCACGCAGTCATCTTCGGGATCTCGGTAAGGCAAAACCCCTGGCGTCCCAACGCCGGGGGTCTGATTCCATGATGCCACGCGTCCGCCGCTGATCCCGGCGGCGATCGGGTCATTCAGGGCCGATCGACAGGTTGCTGTGTCGTTGCCGTGGCTGCCGCCCCGGCCCCGGTTCCGAGGGATCTCCCAGATCTCCCCGGGAGAGTCGGACCCAATGCGATCGAATCAGCCAGTCCGGGCCCGTCAGCTCAGGCACGCATCAACTGCCCGGCCCGCGCCGGCGACACACCCAGCAACACCGCAGCGTCCCGCACCGAGAAGCCACGAGCCCCCAGATCCGCCGCACCGGCCGCGGTCGACCGCTCCAGCCACTCCAGCGTCTCCGCCGCCTGCCTACGCGCATCCCGCACCGCAGCCAATGCAGTGTCCAGCTCCGGATCCCCGGTGTCGAACTCCCACACCAGATCCAGCCCCGGCATGGCCGATTCCGGCAGCCCCGCCGCCAACACGACCACCTCACGGACGTACTGGTCCAGCCGCGGCAACGTCCGGGCGAACGTGTGCGCACCCTGCAGGTCCGGGACGTCGGCCAGCCAACTGCCGTCGACGTCCCGGGTGACCCGCACCCGGTAGGTGTCGCTCACCGCAACCACCCCTTACCGAACTCCGCTTCCAGGTCCCGCTCGATCGCGCGGAGTGTCCCGGGCGGGACGTCCCGACTGCCGTGCATCGGGACCGTGGTGAAGTGCGACCCGGCCCGGAACCGGCGATGAGACCCGGTCTGCCGGACCATCACGCCGCCCAGCATCTCGATCCGCCGCGCCACGTCCCTCGCCCTCACATCGTACAGTCTACCTGGTAGACACTTCAAGTGTCTAGCGAATAGACACATT
>DATDBV010000293.1:0-6745 GCA_036524715.1 Nakamurella sp.
GCGTTTTGCAGGATCTGCTTGAGCAGATGGAATCGGCCCTTCGGAGGTTGGTCGGGTTCGTCCGATGCGGCTGGTTCGTTCGGCCCAATGTCCTCGGTTGGCTCGGGAACGGTCACGGTTGGCTCGCCCCGTGGGCTCCGGCATCGTCAGGGGTCGGGTCGGCCGGCGGTTCCTGACCCGATGGCTTTGGTTTTTTCGACTTCGGGGTGTTGGGCTTGTCGAAGTTGGGCTTGTCGCCGAGGAACAGTTCGAGCCATTGTGCGGCCGGGTCCATGTCGACCAGGATCGCCTTGGCGACCAGGCTTGCCGGGATGGCCAGGATCGCACCGATCGGGCCGAGGATGTACGCCCACACGACCAGGGACAGGAAGCTGACGGTGGTGGTCAATCCGACAGCGTCGCCGACGAACTTGGGTTGCAGCACCGACTGGATGATGAAGTTCAGCACGCAGTAGACGACGATGACGGTAATCGCCAGGCTTGGGCCGCCGACGAGCAACCCGAGCAGCGCGGGCGGGATCAGCCCGATGATGAACCCGATGTTCGGGATGTAGTTGGTGACGAAGGCCAGCAGCGCCCAGAGTCCGGCCACCGGGATACCCAGGATGACCAGGGCCGCCCAGTCCAGCACGGCCACGATGCCGCCGAAGATCGTCGCGACGGCGAAGTACTTGCGGGTGCCGGCGGCGAACTGACCCAGCGCGCCCAGCGCGGGCTCGCGGCCGGGGCGGTGCTTGACCATCCGGTCGCCGAACACCGAACCGTCGACCGCGAGGAAGATCAGCAGGGTGATGAGGAAGAACAGCGAAGTGAGCGCGCTCATCACGCCGGCCAGCAGGGCCGCGACGTAACTCAGGATCGAGCTGCGGTCGATGCTGGACAGCGTGCTCTGGATCTGTTCCTGGGTGACGCCCATCCCAGCCAACCAGGTCTTGAGCCCGCTGAGTTCGTTCTGGATCTGATCGGCGTACTGGGGCATGAGTCCGACGAACTGGGCGACGCCGATCGCGGCGGCCACGACGAGTCCGATGATGATCGCGTACACGCCGAGGATCACCACGAGGGTGGCCAGCCAGCGCGGTGCCCCGCGCCGGATCATCATGCCGCGCAACGGATCCACGGTGATGGTCAGCACCAGCGCGAGGAAGATCGGGCCGATGAGGTCGGGCACGGCGTGGATGCCGGCGGCCACCACCACGCCGGCGGCCAGACCCAGCATGATGATCAGGCCGCGGGGCAGCCCGTACGCGTACACGCGACGCGGATGAAGCGGCTCGGCCTCGCCGGGATGGATGTCGGCCGGCGGGTGGACAGTCTCGGGCTCGTTCGCCATCACAGATCCGTTCTTCTCGAGCACGGCGAAGCTTCGTGCCCGCGACCCACCCATGACGGGTGTCGAGCACGGCGAGCGCCGCCGGGACACTACTGACCGTGCCTGATTGCCGGTTTCGCGGACATCATCCCGGATGGATGAAGTGATCTCGGCACGGACCCCGTTGAATGAGAGCGCAACCGACAGAGATCGAGATGTCCACGCGGGTAGGCAGCGCAGCCCGGCCGCTGACGCGGAGGAGCAACGATGAGCGGCGTGTGGCGCAAGGTCGATCAGGGTCCGCAGAAGTTGGTCTGGCGCACCCTGTCGATCGTGCTGTTGGTGATCGGATGCATCCTGACGCCCGTGGCCGTGACCGCCAAGTGGGCCAGCAACGTGGTCACCGACCAGGACACCTACCTGGCCGCGGTCGAGCCGCTGATCACCGACCCGGTGATCGTCTCGGCAATCGAGAACCGCCTGACCGGGGCCATCGACGACCAGATCAGCAACCTGCAGCTGGCCGACAAGATCGGCGACGAACTGCAGTCGCTGGGCCTGCCGCCCAAGCTGGCCACGCTGGCCACCGGCTACCTGGCCACCTTCCGGTCGGACATCACCGATGCGCTGCACCGGATGGTCAACGAGCTGGTGACCAGCCCGAAGATGGCCGAGCTGTGGAACGCGGCGAACGCCAAGGCGCACACGGTTTTCGTGCAGGCCATGCAGGGCCAGTTCGACGACGACATCGACAGGCTGCATTCGATCAACGTCGACCTGTCCGAAGGTGCCGCGCAGGTGAAGCAGAAGCTCGTGACGGCGGGGGTGACCTGGGCGAACCAGATTCCCGATGTCCCGGTGGTGATCACCCTCTCCGGCCAGGCCGACCTGCAACAGCTGGCCGGCTACTACAACCTGTTCAACGACCTGGCCGCCTGGTTGCCGTGGATCGCGGCGCTGTTCCTGCTCGCCTCGATCCTGCTCGCACCGAGCCGGTTGACCGGCCTGGCCCGGGCCGGCTTCTGGGTGGCGGCGTCCCTGCTGGTGCTCGTGGTGGGGCTGGCCATCGGCAAGGATTGGCTGGTCTCCGAGTCACCGCTGCAGCCGCAGGTCACCCAGGCGTTCGTGCAGCAGCTCACCGGAGAGCTGCGGACCGACATCCGCGCCCTGGTGCTGGTGGCGGCCGTCGTCGCGGCGGCGAGCTGGCTCTTCGGCCGATCGCGCAGCGCCAACGCCCTGCGCCGGCAGGCGCGGGAGACGGCCGGGCTGGTAAGGGACGCCCGCTGGTACCTGTGGGTGCGGATCGGGGCCGGGTTGGTCGCGGTGGGTCTGCTGATCTGGCTGTTGTCGATGGACGATCCGCGGGTGGTGTGGGCGGTGCTGCTGGTGGTGCTGGCCGGGCTCGCGGCGGTGATCGCGGTCAGCCCGGGGGTCGGCGGACCGGAGGACGACGACGAGCGGACGGCCCGGCGGTCGGGGGAGGGGGACACGGCCGAACTGGTGCCGGTCGGTTTGCCGGACGCCGGCTCGGGCGAGACCCCAACCGACACACTCGTCACACCAGTCACATCAGCATCAGAACCTCCGGCCAAGGAGTCCTGAACCTGCTTGCGGCCGGGCGGGTCGCTTTGGTTCGGCTCGGGCCGCCCGCCTAACCTGAACCCCGGATCGTCGGGATGACGCAAGGGGAGTGGCCTGGATGAGCGAGGCGCGCCGAGCGAATCATCGACACGGCGGCGGCGTCCTCGGCGGGGCGACCGAGCGTGCGAGGTGCCCCGGGAGGATGGCGACATGACAGAACCGGATGACGCGGTGTGGATCGCGGCCGGTGGCACCAGGGTCGAGGGATCCCTTGCCGCTGCCGTCACCTACCAGGAGCGGATCGAGCAGCCCACGCTCCCCGGCACGGAGCCGCTGACGGTGGTGCACTCGGCGCCGGTCGATGCGCCGGCCGCGGTACCGTTCGAGACGGCCTCCGCGCCGGTGACCGAGCCGCCGACCACCGAGCCGCCGGCCACCGAGCCGCCGGCGGTCGAGCCGGTAGTGCTGCCGGCCACCGAGGCGCCCAAGCCGATCGACAACTCCGTCGCCGGGTCGTCGTCCCCGGCGCTGCGGGCGATGCGCGGGCGCGACCCCGAACCGTTGCCGATGACCAGTCATGGTCCGGCCACCGTCCTGGCGATGTGCAACCAGAAGGGCGGGGTCGGCAAGACCACCTCGACCATCAACCTCGGTGCGGCGCTGGCGGGCTACGGGCGCCGGGTGCTGCTGGTCGATCTGGATCCACAGGGTGCGCTGTCCGCCGGGCTGGGGATCGCCGCGCACGAGCTGGACCACACCATCTACAACCTGATGCTGGAGCCGTCGACCCAGCTGACCGACGTGCTGGTGCCGACCGGGATCGAGGGTGTCGACCTGATCCCCGCGAACATCGACCTGTCGGCCGGCGAGGTGCAGTTGATCAACGAGGTCGGCCGGGAGCACACCCTGTCCCGGGCGCTGCGACCGCTGCTGCACGCCTACGACTACATCCTGATCGACTGTCAGCCCTCGTTGGGTCTGCTCACCATCAACGCGCTGACCTGTGCGCAGGGCGTCATCATCCCGCTGGCCGCCGAGTGGTTCTCGCTGCGCGGCGTGCATCTGCTGGTGGACACCATCGAGAAGGTGCAGGCGCGGATCAACCCCGACCTGTCGGTGGCCGGCGTGCTGGTCACCATGTACGACGGCCGGACCGTGCACTCGCGCGAGGTGGTCGGCATGCTCGACCAGCGGTTCGGCGACACCGTCTACGACACGATCATCACTCGCACCGTGAAGTTCCCGGAGACAACCGTCGCGGGCGAGCCGATCACCTCCTATGCCCCCTCGCACCCGGCCGCGCAGGCCTATCGGGCCCTGGCCCGTGAAGTGATCGCACGATGACCATCGCCCCGCCGCCCGAGGCGTCGGTGGGCGAGTCGGGGGAAGAGCAGGGGACGGGTCGCCGCAGCTTTCATGTCCGGCTGGACAACTTCGACGGACCGTTCGACCTGCTGCTGCAATTGATCAGCCAGCACCGGATGGACGTCACCGAGGTGGCGCTCCATCGCGTCACCGACGACTTCCTGGCCCACGTCCGCGGGATGGGAGACAACTGGGACCTGGACCAGGTCACCGAGTTCCTGGTGATCGCGGCGACCCTGCTGGACATGAAGGCGGCCCGCCTGCTGCCGCAGCCGGCCGACGACATGCTCAACCCGGACGAGCCGCTGCAGGCCAGGGACCTGCTGTTCGCCCGGTTGCTGGCCTACCGCGCCTACCAGCAGGTGGCGGCGCTGTTCGCGGAACTGGAGGCGGGCGCGCTGCGCCGCTACCCGCGGGCGGTCGCCCTGGAGGAGCGCTACCTGGGGCTGCTGCCCGAGGTCACGATCGGGCTGACCCCGGCCGCGTTCGCCGACCTGGCCGCGAACGTGTTCGCGCCCAAGCCCGAACCGACCGTCAACGTCGATCACATCCATGCTCCGAGGGTCTCGGTGGCCGAGCACACCGGGATGCTGCGGGAGATGCTGGCCGCCCGCGGGGCGGCGACCTTCGGCGAGCTTGTCGCCGACTGCACGGCCACCCTGCAGGTCGTCGCGCGGTTCCTCGGTCTGCTGCACCTGTACCGGGAGTCCGTCGTCGCGTTCGATCAACCCCAACCCCTGGGTGAGCTCACCGTACGGTGGATGGCGCCGGACGGCACACCCGCCGAGCGGTCCGGGACGGACGTGGAGGAATACGAGTGAGTGACGATCTGGCGGTCGCGCCGCCGGTGGTCGACGACCCGCCGGTGTCGGCCGCCGTCGACGGGTCCGCGGCGGCGGGCGAGCAGACGCCGCCCGACGGGGTGACGGACACCCCGGTGCCGGGGCCGACGGCGCTGGCCGTGGTCGATCAGGTCGATCAGGTGCCCGAACACGACCTGGTTGGTGCATTGGAGGCGGTGCTGCTGGTCGCCGACACCCCGATCCCCGAGGCGCAGATCGCCGCGGCGGTCGGGCACACGCCCGGGCACGTGCGCGCCGTGCTGGCCGAACTGGCCGACAACTACACCGCGACGAACTCCGGCATCGAGCTGCGGGAGTTCGGCGGGGGGTGGCGGTTCTACACCCGCGACAGGTTCGCGCCGGTGGTGGAGCGGTTCGTGCTGGACGGCGCGCAGAGCCGGTTGTCCAAGGCGGCGCTGGAGACCCTGGCGGTGGTCGCCTACCGGCAGCCGGTCACCCGGGCCCGGATCGCGGCGGTGCGCGGCGTCAACGTCGACGGCGTCGTCCGCACGCTGATGTCGCGGGGACTGATCCAGGACTGCGGCATCGACGCGGACACCGGCGGCACCCTCTACCGCAGCACCGAGGTGTTCCTGGAACGGATGGGCTTGGGCGACCTGTCCGAGTTGCCCTCGCTCGGTCCGCTGCTGCCCGACATCGGGGACCTGGACGATGTCTGAGCCCGAACCGGAGGACGGCGTCCGGCTGCAAAAGGTGTTGGCGTCCGCCGGCGTCGCGTCCCGCCGCAAGGCCGAGGAGCTGATCCGGGCCGGCCGGGTCAAGGTCGACGGGATCGTGGTGCGCGAGATGGGCACCCGGATCGACCCGGAAAACGCCGTCGTGCACGTCGACGGCAACCGCATCACCACCCGCACCGACCTGGTGTACCTGGCGCTGAACAAGGAACGCGGCGTGCTGTCCACCATGTCCGACGACCAGGGCCGCCCGCACATCGGGCAGATGCTGGAGGATCGTTCCGAGCGGCTGTTCCACGTCGGCCGGCTCGACATGGAGTCCGAAGGGCTGTTGCTGCTGACCAACGACGGCGACCTGGCGCACCGGCTCACCCACCCGTCGTACGGGGTGGCCAAGACCTACGTGGCCGAGGTGCCCGGGCCGATCCCGAAGGACCTGGGCCGGCGGCTGCGGGCCGGCGTCGAGCTGGAGGACGGGCCGGCCCGGGTCGACGCGTTCGACGTGCTCGACCTGCACCACAACCGCGCGGTGATCGAGGTGGTCATCCACGAGGGTCGCAAGCACATCGTCCGGCGGCTGCTGGAGGCGGTGGATCGGCCGGTGTCCCGCCTGGTGCGCACGCAGATCGGGCCGATCCAGCTCGGCCATCAGCGGCCCGGCACGCTGCGCAAGCTGAACCCCGTGGAGGTCGGCCAGCTGTACAAGGCCGTGGGGCTATGAGCGAGGCTTGCCGAGCGAACCTGTGGCGGCGTGAGCGAGGCTTGCCGAGCGAACCATGGGCGCAGTCGCCGGCGCCGCGTCTGGGTGGCCGAGCTCGCGAGGCGATCCGGAAAGGCGGCGGCGTGAGCGAGGCTTGCCGAGCGAACCATGGGCGCAGTCGCCGGCGCCGCGTCTGGGTGGCCGAGCTCGCGAGGCGATCCGGAAAGGCGGCGGGGTGAGCGAGGCTTGC
>DATDBV010000294.1:0-8316 GCA_036524715.1 Nakamurella sp.
GTGCCTGGACTGGTTCCAGGTCCAGGACGACGAGTACATCGAGTCGGTGCTCCCGCCGTCGGTGACGGCCCGGGTGTCCATCGAGGCCGCGATCGCCCAACCCTGGTGGCGCTGGCTCGGCGCGCACGGCCGGCCGGTGTCGCTGGAACACTACGGCGCCTCCGCCGACGTCAAGACCCTCTACAAGGAGTTCGGCATCACCAACGAGGCCACCGTCGCCGCCGCCAAGGCCTCGCTGGCCGCCGCGACCCGCGGCCCTGGACCGAGCAGCGAACCGCACGCCGCCGCACCGGACCACGCCGGCGTGGAGAACCCGGTGCACGCCCCCGGCACTCCCTGACCCCCAACGCATCCACCATCGGAGGAAGTCGATCATCATGAGCACATCGCAGGAATCCCCGCTCGCCCAGCTGTCCGCGCAGGGCGTCTCACTGTGGCTGGACGACCTGTCCCGGGAGCGCCTGCGGTCCGGGAACCTGGCCGAGCTGATCGCCACCAGGAACATCGTCGGGGTCACCACCAACCCGACCATCTTCCAGGCCGCGCTGTCCCACGGGCCGTCCTACCAGCATCAACTGGACCTGCTCGCGGCGCGCGGCGCGAGCGTGGACGAGGTCGTCCGGGAGGCCACCACCGACGACGTGCGTGACGCGTGCGACCTGTTCGCACCGATCTTCGAACGGACCGAGGGGGTCGACGGCCGCGTCTCAATCGAGGTCGATCCGCGGCTGGCGAACGACACCCAGGCCACCATCGACCAGGCCCGGGAGCTGCACAAGATCGTCGACCGATCCAACGTGCTGATCAAGATCCCGGCCACCCAGGCTGGGCTGCCCGCCATCACCGCCGTCATCGCCGAGGGCATCAGCGTCAACGTGACCCTGATCTTCTCGCTCGACCGGTACGCCGCCGTCATGGACGCCTACCTCACCGGTCTGGAACAGGCACGGGCCAACGGCCACAACGTCGCCGACATCCACTCGGTGGCTTCGTTCTTCGTCTCCCGGGTGGACTCCGAGATCGACCAGAGGCTTCGCACGATCGGATCCTCGGAAGCCGAGTCCCTGCTGGGCCAGGCCGCGATCGCCAACGCCCGGCTGGCCTACCAGGCCTACCAGCAGACCTTCGCCGGCCCCCGATGGGCGGCGCTGCAGGACGCCGGCGCCAACCCGCAACGCCCGCTCTGGGCGTCGACCGGCGTCAAGGATCCCAAGTACGACGACACCCGCTACGTCGTCGACCTCGTCGCCCCTGGCGTGGTCAACACCGCCCCCGAGAAGACCATCGACGCGGTCGCCGACCACGGCGTCGTCCGCGGCAACACCATCGACGGCACCTACGACGACGCCGCCACGGTCATGGGTGACCTGGACTCGGTCGGGGTGGACCTGGGCGACGTCTTCGCCGTCCTGGAACGCGACGGCGTGGCGAAGTTCGAACAGTCGTGGGCCGAGCTGCTCGACTCCGTGAGCACCGAACTGGCCAAACACGTTCACCGCTGATCGCCTCGCCGCATCCCGAGAGGGATGCCAGACTGGCCCGAGCCCGACGCGGCCGGCAACGGCTGGCGGCCAAGAATTCGACGGAAGGTCGGACGTGATCCATCACGTGTCCATCCCGGTGACAGACACCCGGCATGTCATCGAGGTGCTCCGCGACCTGTTCGGTGGGGTGATCACCGAGTTCGGCCCCTACCGGGATTCCTGGATCCTGTGGACCGGGGACGACCACGGCACGGCCATCGAGGTCTACCCGGTTGGCACCGAGATGTTCCCACCGGACGGGCCGGGGCAGGCCCTGTTCCGGGAGTCGGACCACCCATCACCCTTCGTGGCCACCCACGCCACCGTGTCCCTGAACCGCACCGTCGACGAGATCCAGGCCGTCGCGGCGGCGCAGGGGTGGCGGGCCGTGCAATTGCCCCGCGGCCCTTTCGACGTCGTCGAATTCTGGATCGAGAACCACGTCATGCTCGAACTCATGACCCCCGACATGGAGGCCGCCTACAAGGCCGCCGCACCGCGGAAACCACCGCCGGATCCCGCCGGCTGAGCCGATGTTCGCGCCGAGGCGAACGACAACAGGGTCCCGGCCGCAGGTTTCTCGTCCGCGCCGCACAACCGAAGGGCAGAAGGTGGTCGACCCAGCCCAACCTACCGACGATCTGGGCAAGATCGCGTTGGCCGCCGCGCTGATCGGCGCCGCAGCGATCCAATCGATCGTCACCGCCGGGACCCCCGATGCCCGGTTCAAGTCCGGGGGCCACGACCTGGTGACCGTGGCGGATCGGGAATCGGAGCGGGCGGTCATCCAGGCCATCCGGTCGGTGCGTCCGGACGACTCGATCGTCGGCGAAGAGGGTGGCGGCCACCGAGGAACGTCGGACATCCGCTGGCTGGTCGACCCTCTCGACGGCACGGCCAACTTCGTGTACGGCCGGACGGACTACGCGGTGTCGGTCGGCGCCGAGGCAGCCGGCAGACCGGTGGCCGGCGCGATCGTCCGGCCGACCGACAACCGATGGGTGATGGCGGGGCGCCGCGGCGCGTGGACGGGCGGGGAATCGCCGTCCGGATCCTTCGAACGGGCAGTGAGCCCCATCGTCCGTTCGGCCGACACCGGTCAAACCCTGGTCGCGTTCGGACTCCCGTACCCCCTGCCGGAACGGGCGCGGGCGTTGACCGTCATCGCCCGACTCGTGCCGCGGCTGCGGGGAGTCCGCATACTCGGGTGCGCGGCCGGGGACCTGGCCGCCGTCGCCCTCGGCCAGTGCGACGCATTCATCGGATTCGGCCTCGCCGAATGGGATACCGCCGCGGGTGAAGCGATCGTGACCGCCGCCGGGGGAGAGGTCCGCCACGTCCCGCGGGAGTCGGGCCGTCCGACACTGGTCGCGGGATCCGATGCGGTTGTCGACAAGCTGGCGACCATGGTCCTCGACCCGTAGCCGGGCGCACCCCATGGTCGGCCCGAGCAGGCCGACCATGACCCGAGCGATCAACGATCTCGGCTCAAGGTGGAGGAACTCCGAGGAGGTGGCGCGGCACGAGCAACAACCATTCGGAGATTTAAGCGTGACAATGGGCCTCACGACCCCGAGCGCTGCGGCCACTGGCGCCATCTCGCAACCGTCGACGACAGCAAAGGTGCTGTCAAAAGGATGGATATGACCACGTACAAGATCGGCTACTTCGTCGGAAGTCTCTCCTCCACTTCCATCAACAGGGTCCTGTCCAAGGCGTTGATCCGCCTGGCCCCGGACGACCTGGAGTTCACCGAGATCCCGATCGGGAATCTGCCGCTGTACAGCCCCGACTACGACGCGGCCTACCCGCCGGAGGCGACCGCGCTCAAGGACGCGCTCGCCGCGGTCGATGCCGTCCTATTCGTCAGCCCCGAGTACAACCGATCGATCCCCGGTGCGTTGAAGAACGCCATCGACTGGGCGTCCCGTCCGTGGGGGCAGAACTCGTTCGATCACATCCCGGCGGGGGTGATCGGGGCATCCATCGGCGCCATCGGCACGGCGGTCGGCCAGCAGAGCCTGCGGGCGGTGCTCAGCTTCTGCAACGCCCGCCAGATGACCACCCCGGAGGCCTACATCCACTACACCCCAGAGGTCTTCGCGCCGGACGGCGAGGTGACCAACGAATCCACCCGGGAATTCCTCGCGAACTACCTGGCCGAGTACCGCGACCACGTCGTCCGAGTCCTGACGGTCCTGCCCCGTCAATAGGACCCGGACGTCGCTCGGCGCCTGTCGGCGGACCGTGCGTTTCCAGCCGGATCATCCACACGATGCCGAATGCTCTTGCCGCGCTGACAAAGTCGGCGCGGCCAGCAGCAACCGTGAGATCTGCAAACCCGACGACGGCGACCATTGATCAACCAGCCTTTCGGCCTCTCCGGCGTCGTGGCCGATGGGGTACGGTCGAGCAGTCGAGAATGCCTGCCGCCAGCACGCGCGCGTCGGTCGGCCGGCTCGACGCGCAACGAAGCGAAAGTTGGGATTCCATGACCACTGTCGGGTTCATCGGCCTGGGAATCATGGGTGGCCCCATGGCCGCCAACATTGTCCGGGCCGGCTTCGACGTGATCGGTTATAACCGGTCCCCGGCCAAGACCGACCGGCTGGTCGAACTCGGCGGCCGCGCGGCGGCCACCGTCCCGGATGCCGTCGGCGGCAGCGACATCGTCATCTCCTGCCTGCCGGATTCCCCCGACGTGGAGCAACTCGCCCTCGGTGCGGACGGTGTGTTCGCCCATGCCCGGCCCGGCGCGATCTACATCGACATGAGCACCATCGCGCCGGCAACCGCGGTCAAGGTGGCCGCGGCGGGACGCGACCGGAACATCGGGGTGCTCGACGCGCCGGTCAGCGGTGGGGAGAAGGGGGCGATCGAGGGCATCCTGTCGATCATGGTCGGGGGTGCGGCGGACGACGTGGAGAAGTCCCGGCCGGTGCTGCAGGCCATGGGACCGACGATCGTGCACGTCGGCGGCCCGGGCGCCGGGCAGACCGTCAAGGCGGCGAACCAACTGCTGTGTGCCGCCACCATCGAAGCGGTGGCGGAGGCAGTCGTCTTCCTCGAGGCCCACTCGGTCGATCCGACCGTGGCGTTGGGTGCCCTGGCGGGGGGACTGGCCGGCAGTGCCGTGCTGGACCGGCGCGCACCCGACATGGTCGCCCGCAATTTCCGCCCGGGTTTCCGGGTGAGCCTGCACCACAAGGACATGGGGATTGTCACGGCCGCGGCCCGGGACGCGGGCGTGGCCATCCCGCTTGGCGCGCTGGCCGCACAGTTGATCGGAGTCCTCGAGGCTCAGGGGCACGGTGACCTGGACAATACGGCCCTGGTCCGCCTCGTCGAGCAATTGTCCGGTCGTGCGTGAGCCTCGATCAACCCCGGTCCGTCATCCCATCACGGCCGCGACGGCCGCCGAAGGAGGTCCCATCATGCCCGAACCCACGGTGGCGTGGCTCGATACCACCCTGTCGTCGCGCGAGCGAGCCACTGGGCTCGTCGCGGCCTTGACCCTGGATCAGAAGATCGCCCAGTTGCACGGCGCGATGGAGACCATCGACATCTACGCCCTCAGCAGGCAGGCTGCCGAGGAGAACGCGGACATGGACCAGCTCGCCGCGCAGATCCGGGTGGAGCGGCACGTGGCCGGGATCGACGAGTTGGGCATTCCCCGATTCAGGATCACCAACGGCCCGGTCGGGGTGGGCATGGGTGACGGCACACCCAGCCCACCCGCGACGTCGCTGCCGATGACCATCGGCCTGGCCGCCGGTTTCGACGCCGATCTCGCGTACTCCTACGGGGACATCATCGGTTCGGAAACGGCCACGCTGGGCCAGCATGTGCTGGAGGGGCCCGGTGTGTGCCTGCACCGAACCACCATCGCCGGGCGCAACTTCGAGTATTTCTCCGAGGACCCGTATCTGTCCGGGGTGATCGGGGTCGCGGTCACCAAGGCGATCCAGGCCCACGACGTGATCGCCATGGCCAAGCACTACGTGGTCAACGACCAGGAGTACGAACGCTTCCGGACCAGCGTCGAGGTGGACGAGCACGTCCTGCGGGAGCTGTATCTGTTGCCGTTCGAGATGCTGGTCAAGGACGCCCGGATCGCCGCATTCATGAGCTCCTACAACCGGGTCCGTGGCGTGTACGCCACCGAATACCGGTATGCCCTCACCGACATCCTGCGCACCGAATGGGGATTCGACGGCTACGTGCAATCGGACTTCTGGTCCTGCCGCTCCTGCGCCGGGTCGCTCAACGCCGGCATGGACCATGAGATGCCGGACGCCAAGTGGCTCAACGAGTCCAACGTCAAGGCCGCCCTTTCGGACACCAGCCTGGAGATCGAGACCGTGGACCGGGCACTGGTCCGCCGCTACACCCAGATGTTCCGGTTCGGGCAGTTCGAACGCCCCTACAATCCCGGCGAGATCGACGCGCAGGCGCACGGAGCGATCGCCCGGACCATCGGCGCGCAGATCGCCGTGCTTCTCAAGAACGACGGCGGGCTACTGCCGCTCGACGCCGCGGCCGCCGACTCCATCGTCATCATCGGTCAATCCGCCTTCGTCGACGATGCCTGCCTGGGTGGCGGCGGCTCGTCCAAGGTGATCCCGCTGTACACGGTGCCGCCGTTGGAGGGCATGCAGGAGGTGCTGAAGGATCTCGGATCCTCGGCGACGGTGACCAAACTGACTGTCGCCGACGACCTGTCCAACCTGGACGCGGCCAAGGACGCGGCCCGCAGCGCCGACGTGGTGGTGTTGATGGCCGGCCTGGTCGCCACCGAAGGTGCCGACCAGCCGGACGCCAACATGCTCAATCAGCAGAACCGGATGCTGGACGAGCTGCTGCCCGTCAACCCGAGCACGGTGGTGGTGCTCAAGGACAGCAACCCGGTGCTGATGCCGTGGGATCGACAAGGCCCCTGCGGTGCTCGAGGCGTGGAACCAGGGCGCCGAGGACGGGCACGTCGTCGCCGACCTGCTGTTCGGTGTGGTGAACCCCTCCGGCAAGGTGCCAACCTCCTACCCCCGGTCGGAAGACGACACCCTGTACGCCGGAAATCCCGAGCGGTACCCGGGTACCGACGAGGGCGACGGTTACCCGGTGATCCGCTACAGCGAGGGACTCCAGGTCGGGTACCGCTGGTTCCAGGCGCAGAACATCAAACCGCTGTTCGGCTTCGGATACGGCCTGTCCTACACCACCTTCGACATCGGCGACGTCGCGGTGACGGCGCCCGACGTGGCGAACAAGCCGGTCACGGTCACCGCCACCGTGACCAACACCGGTGCGGTGGCCGGCGCCGAGGTGGTCCAGGTGTACCTCGGTGTGCCGGTTGCCGGGCAGCCGCCCAAGCGGCTCGTCGGATTCCAGAAGGTGTTCCTGGAGCCGGGTGCATCGAAGGCGGTGACGATCACCATCGACCCGGCGGCGACGAACCATCCATTCGGCGTCTGGGACTACGGCGCCCAGGGCTTCGTGATCAAACCGGGGAATTACACCGTGTACGTGGGCAATTCGGCCGACGATCCGTCGCACACCTCGACCGTTGTCGTTCAGTAGAAACACAGCGATGCCCCCGACCGGACAAGCACGCGCACGACCCGAGACACCCGGCTGCGGCCACCGGACCGACACCGGCACATCCATCAGCACACAACATCGGAAGGACCAAGTCCATGACAACCGCCGCCGAAAGCCCCAGCACCCGCCGGGCAAAGATCGTGTGCACCATGGGTCCGGCCACCTCCTCGGAGGAGGCGATCGCCGCATTGCTGGACGCCGGAATGAATGTCGCCCGGATGAACTTCTCGCACGGCGACCACGCCGACCACGAGGTCATCTACAAGCGGCTTCGCGCCGCGGCCAATGACTCCGGCCAGGCGCTGGCCATCATGGCCGACCTGCAGGGACCGAAGATCCGCCTCGGCCGGTTCTCCGACGGCCCGCACGACTGGCACACCGGGGACAACGTCACCATCACCGTCGAGGACATCGTCGGAACCAAGGACCGGGTCTCCACCACCTACAAGGGCCTGGCCCGGGACGCCCGGCCGGGCGACCGGCTGCTGATCGACGACGGCAAGGTCGGCCTGGTGGTCACCGAGGTGGCCGGCGACGACGTCCGCTGCTCGGTGACCGAGGGCGGCCCGGTGTCGAACAACAAGGGCATCTCGCTGCCCGGCATGAACGTTTCGGTGCCGGCGATGTCCGAGAAGGACATCGCCGACCTGAAGTTCGCGCTGTCGCTGGGCGCGGACGTGATCGCGTTGTCGTTCGTCCGGTCGCCGTCGGACGTCGACCTGGTCCGCGACGTGATGGACGAGGTCGGCGCCGACCGCCGGCCGGTCATTGCCAAGCTGGAGAAACCGGAGGCCGTCGCCAATCTCGAGGCGATCGTGCGGGCCTTCGACGGGATCATGGTGGCCCGTGGTGATCTGGGTGTGGAGCTGCCGCTGCAGCAGGTGCCGCTCGTGCAGAAGCGGGCGGTGCAGGTGGCCCGGGAGAACGCGCGGCCGGTGATCGTGGCCACCCAGATGCTGGAATCGATGATCGAGCATTCCCGGCCGACCCGGGCCGAGGCGTCCGATGTGGCGAACGCGATCCTCGACGGCGCGGACGCGGTGATGCTGTCCGGCGAGACCTCGGTCGGCAAGTACCCGATCATCGCGGTGAAGACGATGGCGCGGATCATCGAGGCCGTCGAGACCGAGTCGGTCAGCGCCCCGCCGCTGACGCACACCCCGCGCACCCGCGGCGGCGTGCTGTCCTTCGCTGC
>DATDBV010000295.1:0-4680 GCA_036524715.1 Nakamurella sp.
TGCACATGATCGACGTCATCTTCGGCCTGGACGGCGAGGAACTCCCCGAGATCGTCGTTTCGGACACCGGCTCCTACAGCGGACCTGGTCTTCGGCCTGCTGGAGATCTCCTACCGGCCGCCTTGGCGGACCTGCCCGACCAGAAGGGCTGGCGCTGGGTCTGGTCATCCACAACGTGGCTGACCTCGATGCTCAGGAACCTCAGCTCACCGGGCCGCACCCGCGCGAGGGTTCCGAAGATCCAACCCGGGTTCGGTCACCGATCGTGCACCCCCCTGCCAGTTCCGCCGGGCAGGCTGAGGCCGAACGGGCATGAACCGTTCGTCGCCGTGGTGGCCTGCCGGGCGCTGGCCGGACGGTGCTGGACCCGCGCGACCGGCACGAGATCGTGTTCAGCTCGGGACCTTTGACCGTGTCGTACGCGCAAGGTGACAGGCATGCTGAAGGTTGCTACTGGTGCCGGATGGTGACTCGCTCCGCCCGACATCGGGTTCTCCGGAAGGGAGCGTCAGAATGAGTATCCAGCAAAGCATGACCGACGACACGGATCTCCGAGCTCGTGCGATCAAGCAGCTCAAGAAGCAGCGGGACTTCCTGATCCACGTGACCATGTACCTGGCGATCAACGGTCTCCTCGTGATGATCTGGGTGATGACCGGAAGCGGCTTCTTCTGGCCCGCGTTCCCGATCGTCGGCTGGGGAATCGGTGTGGCGGCGAACGCCTGGGACGCATACGGCAGCGATGTCCCGTCCGAGGACGCCATTCACCGGCAGATGGATCGGCTGCGCAGTCGCCGGTAACGGTTCTGCGTGCCGGCCAGACCAGGGCAACCGAAACGCGACACCGGTCGAGTCCTCGGCGGTCGGGCGGTGAGTCCGGAGCATGGGCCGACCGCCGCGGTGACGGGCGGTCGGCGTCCGAACCGATGGAAACGTTGCGGCAAGCGGCGGGAGGCTGGAGTGGACCGGTTGGTCTGGTCAGAGTGATCGCGTTCTCGTCGACCGAGGCGAGAACACACACGACCGAGGCACGGCCAAGGCCGCCGCGCACTGCGCGTAGGTGACGGCGCACCGCCGAACAGTCCCAGGCTGATCCCGTCCAGGCGAATGCGGGGTTCAAGATCCGGGCAGGTCGCGAATCCGGCGGAGTAGCGCATCCAACTCGGTGTCGGTGATCGGGACCCCGAGCAGGTCGAGCAGGGCCGGCAGTTCGCCATCCCGCAGCGGACGGTGCTCGGTCGGCGCCCCGGGTCGGCGAACGGTCACCGATTCGTGCGTGACGGTCACATGCCGGTCGGGTAGGTGCCGGGCGACGATCAGCGTGTGCCGGAAATGGCTCGATGGATATGTGCTGGTGAAGTGGTGGCCGGACCGGATGTCCGCGGGACGGACCGGCAGTTCGTCGTGGGTGTGCATCAGGTCCCATCGGGTGTCCCGCAGCCGGTACAGCGCCCACCCGAAGCCGGTGCCCTCCGGCACCCGATGCACCCGGTAGGTCCATCCGCCGTGGTCGTCGGTGGAACCGTCCACCAGCGGAATCGGCCGGAGCAGGCTGATCCCGAACCCGGGGTCGGCCAGCAGACGTCGGCCGTCCAGGGTCACCACGACGACGCAATGGGTCCGCGCAGATGTGGCGGGGTCGCCCACCCGACCCAGCCGGCGCTCGACCCGGAACCCGAGCCGTTCCAGCGCCGCCGCGAACAATGTGGCGTGTTCGAAGCAGTATCCGCCGCGGCCGCGGCCGACGAACTTGGCCTGCACCGCCGCCATGTCGACACCCGGATGCTGATCCAGCAGGACGTCGATGTTGTCGAAGGTGAACGTCCGCACATGCGCCTCGTGCAGCGCGTCCAGCGCCGCCCGCGAGGGCGGGCCGCCCGCATCGGCTGCCGGCCGCAACCGATCCAGATATGCGTCAAGATCGAGTCGTTCGATCTCCCAGGGACTCTCGGCGGTCATCCGGTGATTCTTCCTCATCGTGGACCAGACGACACACGCACGGCGCAGCTCGCCCCTGATTCGACCCCGACGGGTACGTGGGATACCTGTCCGCGTCGACCGATCCTCGGCGCTGCGGGACTTCCTGGCCGGCCCCGTAGGCGGGCGGTGCCGGTCCCGTGGACCGCTGTCCCCGCAGGGCCGATGACGCGGGAAACCCGTTGACAGGTCGGCGGGCCACCGTTCGAGAATTCGTGGGGACGATCCGGTCGCTCGTGACGAACGGATCATCCCCACCACGAACGACCTGGCTGCCGGTTGCGAACAGAGGTCCGCGAATACCCTGCATTTCGCGACGCACGGCTCCGTGGTAGTTACCGGCCAACCGGTCCCGGTGTGTTCGTCATCGTGCCGCGGTGCGCCCGGTGAGCCTGGGTGATACCGGACATGAGGAGAGCGAGGCCGACCGCCATCACGATGGCGGGTAACACGTAGGTCCAGCGCAGCACCAGAAGTTCGAGTTCCTGCAGCACCAAAGCGATGCCGGCGAGCACGAAGAACAACCCGAATCCGAGCGCGACGGGCGCTCCGGTGTCATGACTACTCATGGTTCACCTCGATGTCGCCCAGGCCGACCCGCAGAGTCAGTGGTATGCGGGCGCTTGCCATGCCCAGTTGCGACCATTGGACGTCCACCCCGTCCGCGACCTCCTCGCCGTCGACCCGAACGGTCCCGGCGGCGATGCGGGCGTCGATTTGCACCCGGGAATCGTCGGCCGGCAGCGTGACGACGATTCGTCCGGCACCCACCTCGATGGTGGCCGTTCCGGCTTCCGGTAGCGGATGGCGGGTGAGGTCGACCGTGACCGTGCCGGCACCGATCCGTTGGCTGACCGGCCATTCGCTCACGGTCGGCGCGACGAACGTGTCGCCCATCGGGCCTGCGTACTGGCCCGCGCCGATCCCGACGGCCCCGGCAACGATCAGCGCCATGACACCCATTCCGATGAGGAGTCCGCGTCCGCGGCCGCCGAGCAGCGTGAGCAGCAGTGCCAGGCCGATCGGCGTCACCGCGGACGCCGCGTACAGGTGCCACGGCACCAGGACGCCCAGCTCGTCGAGGAGCCAACCGATCCCGGCGGCGGCGACCAGGATGCCCAGGACCAGCCGGCCGGCATGCACACCCCTGCGGGCCGAGCGTTCGGACGACAGCGATCGATCCGGGTGCAACCCGGTGTCAGTGGTCATCGCCGTCATCGCCGCGCCGAGATCAGCACCAGCAAGCCGACGCCGACCACGACGATCGGCCAGAACATCGCCAAGCCGAACCATGGCAGCACATCCCGCATCATCAGCAGGGCGCCGAGGGCGATCAGGCCGGCGCCGACCGCGACAGCGATTCCGTGTCGGTGCGCCGGCGCCTGCGGCCCGGGCGGCTCCTCACCGGTGTCTTCCGGGATCACGATCCACGCGACGATGTAGGCGATCACCCCCGCACCCCCGGACAGCGCCAAGGCGACCGCGGCAATCCGCAGCAGCACCGGGTCCACGTTCAGGTAGCGACCGAGGCCACCGCAGACGCCGCCGAACACCCGGTCGGTGCGGCTGCGCAGCAGTCGACGGACTCCCTTATCCGCCGGCAACTGTTGTGTTTCATTGAGGTCCGACATGGCCGGACACCTCCTCCAGCGTGAGGGTTCACCCCTGAGCCTGCCCGGCCGGACCGCGCGCAGGCAGGGCCAGAGGTCCCGACTCCGTTGTCGATCCGGCCGTAACGGCGCTGGACCGCGGGATCGACGACCGGCCGGTTGCGGTGGTCATGCGGAACACCTGGCCGAGTTGGCCACGGGCGATCGGTCCGTCGAGCCCGCCGACCCGCCCGAGGTCGAACGCCGACGATCTCGTCGCGGCGTTCCCAGATCCAAGGGGCGCACCGAGGTCATCATCGGTCCATCATCGACCAACTGCCGTCGGTCGCTGTGCGAAGTTCAATTTGTGGGCGGAGCTCATGGATCGGCCCACACCGACATCACGTGCCGGGCCAGGGGCCGTGGGCTCAGTCGCCGATCCGGCTGCTGGGGTCGCTGCAGCGATGCGTGCCCGGCTCGAGCACGCCGACGACGATGCTGTCGTCGGCATCGGTGAACCAGCCCGGAACCGGCAGGCCGTACTCACCCCTGGTCTGCTCACGCTGGTCGACGAAACGGCTCCACGACGAACCCAATTGATGAGGCAACGCGATCTGTGGACATCGTTCGACGGTCCGCGGAGAATTGTCCGGGTGGAACTGGCCCCATCGCGTCACCCTGTCACCGGTTCGCCGGTCCAGGAACCGACCGCGAAGAATCCCGATAACCACACCGACTCGGGGTGGGCGGCCGTTGCCGTTTCGGGCCTGCTCCTGATCCCTGATTCCTACGGCGACGGTCCGGGCCGCACCGACCCCGTCGGGGTGCGCACGAACGTCCGTGGCGGGCTGCGAGCCGCCGGCGCCGGACCCGACGGTCCGCCAAGCGCGCTCGCCGCTCTCGTCCGGCGGACCGCTGATCCGAGAGAATGCGAATCTGCGGGTCAGCCCGCCGCGGTCCGGCGATATCCGAACCGGACGGGTCTGCCCGACGCGCTCAGGGAGGGCATGGAACGTGCGGTCGGGCGATCGATGGACGACGTCACGGTCCATTACGACTCGCCGCGACCCGGCCTGATCAAAGCGCTGGCCTACACCCACGGCACGGATATTCA
>DATDBV010000296.1:0-3560 GCA_036524715.1 Nakamurella sp.
TGCTGTCCAAGGACTACCTGGACGTCACCCCCGCGGTCCGGGCCCGCGCCGCCCTGCTGCACGAGTTCGGCGGCTCCCCGTTGGGTAACTCCCGGGTGAAGCTGACCAATACCAAGGATCTGCTGAAGCGGGGTTTGATCACCGAAGGGCAGAACCCGCTGGAGGTGGCCGCCAACCGGTTGGTCGAGGACGGCGTCGACGTCCTGCACACCATCGGCGGCGACGACACCGCCACCACCGCGGCCGACCTGGCCCGGTTCCTCAAGGAGAACGACTACGAACTGACCGTGGTCGGCCTGCCCAAGACAATCGACAACGACATCGTCCCGATCAAGCACTCGCTGGGCGCCTGGACCGCGGCCGAGCAGGGCGCCGTGTTCGCCCGCAACGTGGTCGCCGAGCACAATGCCAACTCCCGCATGCTGATCGTGCACGAGATCATGGGCCGGCACTGCGGCTGGCTCACCGCGGCCACCGCGCAGGCATACGACCGGTGGCTGGACACCCAGCGTTGGCTGCCCGAGTTCGGTCTGTCCCGGGCCGCCTGGAACATCCACGCCGTGTACGTGCCGGAGGCCACGTTCGACCTCGAGGCGGAGGCGACCCGGCTGCGCCAGGTGATGGACACCGTTGGCAACGTGACCATCTTCCTGTCCGAGGGTGCCGGCGTCGACAGCATCGTCGCCGAGATGGAGGCCGCCGGCGAACCCATCCCGCGCGACCCCTTCGGTCACGTCAAGCTGGACCAGATCAATCCGGGCCAGTGGTTCGCCAAGCAGTTCGCCGGGCGGCTCGAGGCGGAAAAGGTCCTGGTGCAGAAGTCCGGCTACTTCGCCCGTTCGTCCAAGGCCGACGAGACCGACCTGCTGCTGATCAAGTCGATGACCGACTACGCGGTCGGCTGTGCCCTGCGTGGCATCTCGGGAGTCGTCGGGCACGACGAGGAGCAGGGTGACCAGCTGCGGGCGATCGAGTTCGATCGCATCAAGGGTGGCAAGCCCTACGACATCGACGACGCCCAATTCGTCGAGCTGCTGGAAAAGATCGGCCAGCCGCGGACGCCCGCGGCGCACTGAGCACCGCCGGCAGGCCCGGGCATCAGGCCTGCGCCTGCTGCCGACGGCCCCGTGCCTCGCGATGGAAGTTCACCGGTGTCGTGTCCAGCACCCGGTTGACCATGGTGGCCAGGAACCGAGCCGGTGCGAGCGGCGGGGGCATGGCTTCATGGCGGATGGCGACCCGCGGCAGCCGGGCCAGCGCCCCCATCACCTCGCCCACGGACACGGTGGCCGACTCCGCGTCGACGTCGGGATCCGGCTCGATCCCCGCCTCGACGAGCGGATGACCGGGCTCCTCTCCGCTGTCGGCGGGGACGGCGTCGGCCTCGTCGTACTCGATCATCACCAGGCAGGTGGCATGGTAGGCGTCGTCCTCCCGTCCCAGCTTGCCCAGCAGGTCGATGAGCCACTCGGCGACGTCGGGCTCACGGGCGAGAATGTCCGAGCGCAGGCCGAAGACGAAACCGAGCGCCGCCAGCGGATGTCGAAGACGGAGGTTCTTCGCGTCGCCGTAGGACTCCTCGATTCGATTGGCCGCGTTCTTGCCGTAGGACGAATCCATCCGTTTGGTGGAGATCAGCAGTTCGGGACCGCTCGACCAGTCGGTCATGATGACGTCTACCTGCTTGACATAGTTCTTGCCCAGAATGGTCGCGCTTGACGACGTGACACCGGCGATGGCCTTCCGCTCGCGGATCCGGGCGGCCAGTCGCTCCCGGTCCGGCCGGGGCAGGCTCCGGAGCAGGTTGACGACGGGCATCGGCAGGATTCGGGGATGGTCGGCGCGCGGCCAGGTGGCGTCGGGGTCGAACCCTGCCCGCCGCAGCTCGTAGCTGAACCACACGTCGAGCGCGAGCGCGGGCACCCCGGTCCGGCTTTCGGCGCGCAGGAAAAGCGGGACCCCGAGGAGCTTGACGAGCGTCTCGAAGTCGGGCTGGTATTCCGGCTCGCCGTGCCGGCCGGTCACCCAGGGATTCGTGTGCCGACCGCCGGGAGCGGCATCGCGCACGATGTGGTCGAAGATGACCCATGCCCGGTCTTTGGCGGTCGTCCTATCGGCCACGGCTCGCTCGCAGCATGCGGCGCCGCGCCAGGTCGGCACGTGCCTGCCGAAGAGACTCGACGTCGTGGGCGGCGATCTCGCCGGCATCGACGAGCACCTGATCCATCAGTTCCACCGCATCCAGCAAACGGCTCTGGTGCAGGAGGTCGGCGACCTTGTCCCTGGCCGGACGCAGGGCATCGGCACAGTCGACGACCAGCGCCGGGGCGGGCACCGCCCATCCATCCGCCTCTCGAGGCTCCATCTTCAGGATGCCACCGCCGTAGGACCGGCCGACGATCTCGGCGTGGAGCAGAGTGACCGAGTTCAGGCTCGCCAGGGGCAACAGCTCCCGGCCGATCTCGGCGACCGCCGCCCGCAGGTACACCCCGTGGACCGAGTTGAGGTGGTGCGCCCGGGCGGAATTCGTTGTCAGCCGTGGAGTGTCGGCGTTCATGCAGGTCAACAGGAGATCTGCGGGAGGCACGATCGGCACCTGGTACCAGACCTTGCGGACACGGCATTTGTAGGCGGCGGCCACGCCGGCCTGGTAGCCGTCGGCGATGTACCGCTCGGCCGCCGTCGACGGGCGCGAGCCAGGGTGGAACAGGTGGACGGCCTTACCCTCGCGACCCAGCCGGGCCAGCGTTTCGTCGTCGAACTCGAGGCCGCGCAGATGAGAGCTGCCGGACGGCGACAGCGTGAGCAGTTCATCGGGTCGCAGACCCAGGCGCTGAACCTGATGCGGAGACAGCGTGAAGTACCCGTTGTTGCCGGTGACGATGCCCAGCGTGGTGTCCCCCCAGGTCTGAAGCGGGCCGAAGCGTTCGCTTCGCAGCAACGCCCGGATGCTGTCCTCGGCGCCGGGCGCGACGAGACCGCCGGTCCACTTGCCCGAGCGGTCAAGCGGAGTCCAGGCACGCCCCGGGTTGGCGGACGCCAGGTCGGCAGCGTCGCGGGCACGACGGATGACGACCTGATCGGCCCGCCCCGCCCGGTAGCCGTCCGCCAGCAGCAGGACGACGTCGGCTTCTGCCTCGGGGAACACCCGCTCGTCGAACAGGACCAGTTCGACGGTGCTGAAGTGATCGAGAAGGAAGCGGCGGACGGGGGCGGCGTAGTTGACCGACAACAGCTCCGCTGGCAGCACCATGCCGAGTCGACCACCTCGGGTCAGGAACATGGCCGAATGGACGGTGAAGGCGGCCCAACTCGATGCGAGCGCCGTCAGCGCCACCCCCGCCCGCCTCGCGGCCTCACGGGCGCGGTCCCGGGCCGGGCCCGTGAAGTCCTGGAAACGGATGAACGGCGGATTCCCGATGACACAGTGGTATCGAGGGTCGGGGGGAACGAGGAAGAAGTCGCTCTCGCGAATTCGTGGCTCTCCGCCGGAATCGCGAACCCGTTGCCGGCCGTCCCGAGCGCTCTCCGCGTGGATTTCGACGCCGTACACCGTGGGA